>CAUYXQ010000046.1:0-8495 GCA_963577015.1 Candidatus Thalassarchaeaceae archaeon | reverse complement strand
CGTATAGATCAATGCATAAATAACCGCACTTAGTAATGCAATTAATTGCACAATAGTCATTTTTAAAGGTATACCGTGCTTGAGTTTAGAAGTTTTCCAATCAGATATCATCAAACCACCTGAAATCACCATGGCCGGAAGTAAAAGAAAATCTCCCCATGGTTTTGCTGCCCCCTTGCCAAAGCAAAACGAGCAATCCCAAGTTGTTAATTCCGGGCCAAATCCAGTAATTGGTTGAAGCCAAATCATGCCAGAAATCGAGATAATGAACATGGCATTGGCCGGCGATGAAATACCTACAAAGAATGAGTTGTCGCTACCTTTCTCATGCTCAAATCTCGCCAATCTCAACATACCACAAATCACTAACCAACTACAACCAATAGCCATTAGCACAGTCCATATCGGTGTTGATTCACCCATCCTTCCAAACATTACGAATACCAATAATGCCGGTGCAAGGGCAAAGGAAATAGTATCTGACATCAGATCCAAAGAGCCGCCAAGCAAGCGTCTTTTAGAATAACGACGAGCGATTGGCCCGTCGATGATATCGCCAAGCGCAGAGAGAATAATACACAACATCGCAGCCCAGATATAATCGGTTTTCAAGCCACCATCCAAATAGGGATTCTGCATATCCTCTACGGCTAAAATGATGAACATTATCGATAACGAGCCAAGAAGTCCATTGAATAAAGTGATGAAATCAGCAATCCCCATCAGTCTGTAAGTACTTCGCATCGTTAGACCTCAGAATTTTACGCTCAATTCCTCATTGCAGGATGGGCAAGCGATCTTTCGCTCCCCTGGCCTCTTATTCATTCTCATTCTACGTTCACAAGATGGGCAAGTGATTTCGATTTTGGGAATGTTGGCTGTCACATCAAAGATAGAGTCACAGGAAGCGCATTGCAGCGTACAAGGTCGGTTATCGACTCCAACGATGAGAACTTTGTTACACCCTGGACAACTCAATTTTTCCTCCAACCACGACTTTCTGGTAATCACGTGATCGACTTTTACTTCAGCCTTACATAATTTACAACGGAATTCACCTAATCCGGAAGGCAATAGTCCGTCACAACTGGGGCAACTGAGCGATGGTGGTGCAATACGTGATTCGACCGATAATTGCTCTTGTTCTTCACCAGAATTCATTTATCCCCCTCCGTTTTCATAGGCCTTCCCTTGATTTGCAATGATTCTAGGGTAAAGGCATCCAAATCGATACTCTGCCCAGAGATTTCTGCTAACTCTCTGAGTAGACGGCGGGCCTGCGCTTGAACTCGGGCATCTTGTAAAGGAATTGACAACATCGTATCATCATCGGTAGCGGCATTACCGTCAGTAGGCAATGGTACTCGGTCCAAGACACACCACCAACGTGCTCTACCTTCATCACGATGATTCATTATCAAACCAAGATTTGCTAATTTATTGAGGTGATGATAGAGGTTGTAACGGTTTACTGCAACTAGTTTCTGCAATTCAACTGTAGTGTGCTCATCTGCAGAGAGAAGAGCTAGATAGAGAGCCCTTCTGGTTGGATGCAATAGAGCAGTGCTTACCGGGTCTGCATGTATCCTCATTCGCTCACCAGCCTTGCCTGAAGGTCCTGAGGCTTCAAGATATTGTGTAATTCGACTTCAACTCTTTACGGATATTTTTTCAAAGAGTTTGGAAAAAGCGACTCTTGTTTCTCTGAATAAATCCTTGACTGTCTCTTTCAACAATCTACCAATTCCTTCATCTCCAGCCAATCTAGCCCCGTTGAAAATCACCAATATTACGCTTAATTCATGGATGAGAACGCCAATTACTAGATTGTCATTGATGCCCATTAATACCGACCATACCAAAACGAGAGTAACCGATACCGAGAGGAGTAAATTTTGGAATAATATTCGCCGGGTTTTACGCGATAGTTCAATCATTTCGGCTAATAACCTTGGGTCGTCACCAGGAATGAGTAAATCTGCAGCATCGAGATTAGTCGATTCGCCTGAACCAATAGCAACTCCAACATCGGCTGCAGCCATCGCTGCTGCATCGTTAAAGCCATCTCCAACCATCATTGTGATGTGAGTTTTCGAACGCCCACCTACCCACCGTACCTTGTCTTCAGGAGTCATGTCCCCGTGGGCTACACGTGAGTCAACACCAAGGGTTTCTGCGAAAATATCGACCGCCCCTTGATGGTCACCCGATAAGATTTCGACATTGACCTCAGAATCATAGAGGTTTGCTATCAACTCCTTTGCCCCAACTCTGATATCATCGTGAATGAATGTGAATAGAGCGACTGGCTTATCCTCCTTGATCAGAAGTGATGAGCCATGCCCTGCTACAAGGGATGCTTCGAATTTTTTAAGCAAATTACCTGATAATAATTCAGGTGATGCTTTGACTATTACGGCTTGTTTGCCATCTATCTTTCCTTCTACCCCACCACCTATATCTGCAAGTGCAGATACTTTGAGGGGAGATAATCCATCACTTTCACAACTCTCGGTAATGATATTGGCATATGGATGGTTACTCGATTTCTCAAGTCCAGCAGCCAGTCGTAATGCAGCATCTCTCTTTCCGCCTTTGGCCAAATGGATTACACCAAGTCGGGGACGACCGGAAGTAAGGGTTCCCGTCTTATCCAATAGCGCGAGATTTACTTTGGAGAGGGATTCCAATACGTCACCTCCCCTTGCAATTCCACCTTTATGGACTGCCTGTGACAGAGCTGCTGCATGCGGTATTGGAGCTGCGAGCAATAATGCGCAAGGACAAGCTACTACCCAGAGCAAGAGAATAACTTTCCATTCACTCGGCTCCATGAACAGTATCCAGATCAATACCGCTCCGACCATGACTAAGGGCACCCAAATAGCAATGAAAATCTCGATGGTTGACTGTAAACGTGGTGGTTTGTCGCGGAAACTATGTACGCTATCTATCAATCCATGTAATCTAGTCGCTTCACGGACCGCATCGACCTCGATAGTAACCGGTCCACTGGTAAGAATAAGCCCCGCATGTAATTCATCCCCCATTCCTACGGTGGACGGAATAGATTCTCCAGTAAGAGGAGCCCTATCGACAGAACCGCTACCATCGACAATTCGTCCATCGGCTGGAATCAATCCCCCTGAACGGATTTCAAGAAGGTCGCCCGGTTGAACCACCTCGATGGGGATTTCCTCTACTTCAGCCGTGGCGTGAGATACTGGGCTAAGGTTATCTTTACTTCCAGACATCACCAGTTTAATACCCACAGGGGTTGAAGGTTTATTCAATCTACGAGCATACCGTGGGATTCGGTCAAGCCCACCTTGCATGGCTTTTCTTGCTCTGATCAAAGCGCGTCCCTCCATGTGTTCGGCAAATGCGACTAGTATAATGACCAAGAGCGCTTCTTGCCAAGCGCCAAGAATAGAAGCTCCAATGACGGCTAATGAAGTCAATACCTTGTACCCTAATTGACCCGACCGAATCGAGGCCCATGCTTCCGAGAACATCTTCAATCCGCCAATTAACACTCCAGTTATGCCAACTGCTGCTATAATCATAGTTGATACCGATAACAATTCCATTACTACAATGAGAATGAATACCGGAATCGCCACCCCTGCTCCAATCAATCGCCATTGATCAGAAGTGATACGTGATGAGGTCGCAACACCCAACCGTAATTGTGTGCCAATTAATTCCTCAAGTGCTGCATTTCTAACCTGAATCAGGTCGGAGTCAGATTCGCTGACCATCTGCATAATAATTCGGTCATCTTCTGTAATCTCAACCTCGAGAATCCCGGGTTGGCGTTTAATCAATCGCGGTAGATTTTTACGATTCAAACCATGTCTTTGTGCCAAGTTTGAAGCCCTTATACCCAAGATTTGTACGAATGGTAAATCGGCTGGGTTGCCCAATGATTTGAGTACATTGCCGACATTTCCCACTGGGCCTTTCTCGAAATCAACTTCGACTTCGACGGTGCCATCTATTGCGGATACATTACATGAGTTAACCTGCTTTAGACGACCCAGTGCCTTTTCTGCTTTCATCGCACAGTCTGGACAATCCATTCCTGAAAGAGGCCATCTCATCACATGAGTGCCTGCGTGGGCTGCAATAATCTCCTCGACTTCAATGGCTTCAATCACTGGTTTATCGTCTTTAACAGATTCTAGTTCCACTGTTACTTTTGGCTTGGAACGTTTTACTTTGAGACGAAAAGGTTTCTTGGTAATCACCTCAATTTCGTCCTCAAGAGACATGAATTCCTCCTCGCCCTCGTCCTTCGCCACGAATACTCCAGAAGATGATACACATCAAGGCTTTCATTTCTGGAGTGTTGACGCACAAACCTCATGCCCTACTTTCATCTGGAGGTTAAAATGAGCTGGCTACCCGAAGGTTGGATTCCAAAAGCGATTGCTGTCGATATTGATGGCACTCTCACTAACGAGGATAAAGTCCTCCATACAGGGGCAATCAAGGCACTTCGCAGACTTGAGGACGCTGGAATCCCAGTCATCTTATGCACTGGAAATGTTAGAGCTATAGTATACGGACTTTGGCGTTTCATAGATTTGAGTGGGGTGATGGTCTGTGAAAATGGCGGAGTGGTATGGCATCCGGATTCTGAGCCGTTGATAAGAGCGGACGGGAAAGAAGCCAAAGATGCTGCAAAGTGGTTATCTACAAAAATCGAGGGTTTGAATCCACAAGGAATCACTACTAACGCTTGGAGAGAAAGCGAATGGTGTCTCAAAAGCGATGAAGACCTATCCGCTATCTGTGACCTATTAGCCAATAGTGAGTGGAATCATCTTTCGGTTGTTAGAACCGGATTTGCTATTCACTTGATGGAGCCGTGGATCAACAAAGGAGAGGGATTGGCAATAGCCCTTGAAATGATGAATATCTCGCCGAGGGATGTTTTGGCTATCGGCGATGCGCCCAATGATATTTCGATGTTTGAACTCGTTCACCATTCAATCGCGGTTGGGGGTTCGTTTTCCGCTCTAAAACAAGTCGCAAGCATTGCTTCTGATTTACCTCACGGTGCCACAATAGAACCGGTAATCAACGAAATAATCGAAAGATTGGAAACTTGATAGATTGGTGCCGAGGACAGGATTCGAACCTGTGAAGCGTTGCGCAGTGGAGCTTGAATCCACCCCCTTTGACCACTCGGGTACCTCGGCAGTGCCGTGGCGTGAAGAAGTGCATTCATCACTCTTCCTCATGCCAATTAAAGCGATTTTGGCGATTACGAATCACAACGATGAACAGGATGAGCCCTGCTGAAATCACTGAGAGGATTCCAAGTCCAATCATCTTCCATTCCTTACCAGAGACATCTTCCATCTCACTAGATACATCTGCAAGTGGCAGGGGTATTGGATCATTGTCGTCTACTACCAATGAAAGCCCCAATCTACCTGGCTTCCATGCTTCGATTTCAACCGAGATTAGAATTTGTTCATTAGCCAAAAGGTCATACTGTTGTTCAAATAATACCTTACCTTCACCATCGATGATTGAGATATTGGAAGACCCATCCACTACACCTCGGTTCATCAACTCTATTTCAATAGTAATTATTTGACCATGATATGGTCGGTATGGAGTTATCACCATATCCAACAACACCGGTTGATAAGCTATCCACGTCAATTGTGGTAGAATTGGATTTGAGTAATTAGAACCAAGTCCCTTAAGCGATCGTCCCGAAGCATCACCAGCGCTAAACCAAAACATTATCCGGTCGTATTTTGTCAATTCATCTCCCCGTGAAGAATTCACATCGATAATCGCTGAATATTCACATTCAAATAAATCACATTTGCTAGAGGAGATGTTTGCTGAAGATTCCGTTTCGGTCAATACAAGTCCATTACGGGCATATAGCCAATGAAAAATCAGTTCGTCGCCATCCAAACCCTGCTCATCCTTTAGGACTACAAATATCGCTAATTTATCTAGAGAGTCTGAACGAATAATCGTCAAATTATCTGAATAATGAATGGTTGGCGATGAAGTGTCAAATACCAATTCAAGATTATCCGACGAGGATTCCCTTTCCTGTAATGATGTGATCAGTACCGCATTGAGATGGGCGTTTGGTGCAGGGAAAATAGACTCAGAGAGATTTATCATTACAGTTATTGAACCATTTACGTCGAGATTTGTAAATATTTCAATAGTCTGCAATCCTCCTGAAAGTTTGACTTCAACAAGTCTGTCAGGAAGATGTTTCGCCGGTAGATTAGTATCGCGATGGAGGGCGTTGATTTCAATTTGAATTCGATCAGTTGCAGAGAGAAATAAGGTTTCATTAACAATTATACCAAAGGGCTCTGAAATATCAATTACGCTGGTAATCTCCAATTCAATACCGTTTCCGATTGTCCAATTCAGGGGGGTTAAACTATCATAACCAAGACCTAGTGCATTGTTTTCATCGATGATTTGTAAAGAAGGGGTATGATTCAAAGTACCGATTTTCTCATCATCCCATGATAATTCGAATGTGAAAACAACCGTCCATCTTTGCAATAATGGCTGCTTCACAGCAGATGCACGGGGTTTGTCGACAAAGCATTCATCGTCATACTCGACTTTATTCGACCACACTATCCACTCGATTCTACAGTTATCAGTACCGGTGTTGCCAATCAAATCCAATCGCATGCGATCGATACTATCTATCCCGTTTATATCGATTAAATCAAATGAAAAAGTATGTGATTTCCCAGGGAAAAGCACTCCATTAATAGAATCGAGTTCTAAGGTTTCTGGGGGAATACTGGTTTGAAAGCGCGGATGATAATAGATGGTGGCCATCGGTTCCTCAGCAGAACCGCCATCGATTAATTGTATTCCAGAATGATCTAAACCAGTGAAATAAACCCGTATCTCCCCCATGGCCAAAGAATCTGTGATAATCGTATTCTCGTCTATCAATGGTAAATCCAGAATCTGAGTTGTACTTTCAGATTGAACATTGATCACTCGACTTAGATAATCACCATCTCCAAAGTCTACCCACATCTGTATGACTTCGGCTAAGCGCAAATCCTCTTCGATGACCAATCTCAAAGGAATATCCGCTCCGGGATGCCATATGTGGCCATTGGCAATCTGATTACCACCTGGTGCTACGACAAATAATTCAATGGCTGCTGGTGGGTTTTCATCATGAACAATAATAACTTGTTGAAAGGGGTCGGTATCGTCAACTTGATCTCCATTTGCCATAGAGCGCGGGCCATATTCAAGTATTCGTGGAGTGATTACCAATCGTTTACCACTGGCAACAATTCCGGCTTCAGGGGTCTGTATCTCGCTGGAAAAACCACCGTCTTCCGATACTGAAACCAGCCATTGGTCAAGAATAGTACTGGAGTTCTCCTCGCTGATTTCAATCGATAATCTAACCTCATCCCCTCCTATCCAATTCTCATTCATACCCGAAAGTCGAACCCGGCCAGATACAGCAATGCTACTATTGTATGCAACCTCATTTGGCCATGATGATGATGAGCGATCATGTAATGATTCAGTTGCGCTAATCGCGGTGAATTGAATGACTTCCAAATCATTTTCCACTGCTGAATATTGACCTCCTCCCGAACTAGAACTTGCTGGACCCAAGCGTAATCCATTCTCATCCCACGCGCTAACCAGCCAATATAAGCGATAAATATCATCGAAATCCCACTGTGCTATTATCGACCAATTCACAATAATCGAGTCACCCTCGATTATCAAGGAACTATTGCCCGGATCGATCAAGGCTTGGGAAGAGCCCGTAATCTGCTTGAATCTCCCCCCGGTAGTCAGTCTATCGACATCTAAAATGGCGACCGAATCATCCTCTGATTCACTGGTGGAAAGATGGAGACGAATATTGCTTAGAGGAGTAGTGCCGTCAAGGATGGTGTGGCTACTTATCGCACTGAAAATCTGTTGTGGGTAAATTGTATATTCAGGAATTTCAAGCCATTCATCAGTAATTGCTGGGTGATGTTCAATCGTACCATTCAGACTCAGACCCCCCCTATCTGCGCGCAGATGGGCATCAAGAAGAGAATCGCCACCCCCTTGATCGGTTAATGAAGCAGAAATACTCTCTCCCGGGATTGTAAAATAATGCGGACAGCGCCAGATTACATTAGCTCTAGATAGCGATAAATCAAATGGAGTTCCCGAACTGATATTCCATGAGAATTGTTTCATTTTGTGGGTGATTCCGGCTATCGTTTCATTATAATCTTCGTCGATAGCTGAATCTAGTGATAGAAATTGGTAACCGGAACCGGAATCAATGATAATTCCGCCCGAATATGACCCATCCCAATCATGTGTGATATTATCGATTGGTTCATCGTCTATGACCGATAGAAATATTTGTGCATAATCTTGTACTGAATGATTGAAGCCAACAATATCGTTCATACCAAGATCTACACCATCGACAATCACCTTGT
>CAUYXQ010000045.1:0-8507 GCA_963577015.1 Candidatus Thalassarchaeaceae archaeon | reverse complement strand
ATCACCGTCGTCGACACATCGGTTTCTAATCAATATTCCACTTCGATATGGAGTCATACAGAACCAGCAAACTACAGCACTTGGGCTTCCCTGAGTAAATCCGCAGTTGCCTCAGGCATAACTGCAGGAACTTCGAGTTATGATGTGGTTCACAGTGCCGCCGTCGATCGCGACATACGTTACTCGGTTCTTCACATGAGAACTGATGGCGCCCAGAGCGATGTCAGATTCCTTTCAGGTAATACCTTGAGTGAAAATATCAGCGAGGATAATATCGGCTCAAGCATTACCGGTATCCTCCAAGCGACTTTTGACGAAGCGACCCAAATCACCGCTCTCAACTGGAGCGGTGCGGTGGTCGAAGATGAAAATCATACACTTATGGTGTGGCGAGCACCTGCGCTAATCGACGATATATCAAGTGATGGTGTCGAAGGAATCGCACTATTATCTGGTTCTGATACCCACTACAATCATACGGTTACAACCGGAACCAAAGGGATTTTTTACTATTTGGTCAGCGCTGTTGATGAGTTCGGTAACGCCCAAAGCGAACTGAGTAGTGCTCCTGCAACAAGTGTTGATGAACAGAGAATTTCAACCGATGAAAATATTGTCACCGACCTAGTGGTGGCTTATGCGCAAGGGGTTACCACCTTGACTTGGAGTGACCTTTCAAACCACCCCGAAGCGAACTATCATATTTGGAGGTCAACCACTTCGGTAATCGACACGACAATGCTTGCCAATATGAGCGAATTAGCAATCATCGATGCCGGGGTTGAATCATTCGCCTACAATGCAACAATCGGACAATCTGAGGATGCTTGGTACGCGATTACCGTCAGCGCTTCCTTTGGCACCCACAATTTGAGTTTCCATCAAGATGAGATATCGCCAATCAAGAATGCTTGGATGAATGTCATCAGCGAAGACCTCGCTGCACCAAACGCACCTGCACTCTTGAATGCACAATATCAAGCAGGTAATGCGACCACTAGAGTGACTTGGAATGGGGTTGACGCAGAAACAGGTGCGATATGGCATATCTACCAAAGTCTCTACACCGATGCTACTGCGCTCAATGATGAAAGCCGTTGGTCCAAGGTAGGCGAGATATCCAATTCCGGTGCTAGCACTAGCCACGTGATCTACATCGCAGCCATGCAAGGCGTTAGCACAGAAACCGCCGTGGTCTATGCCATCGGTGGTATCGATGTCGCTGGTAATGAAATTGCGATCGAGGGACGGACTACCAGCAATGTGGTAGTCGAAGATCAACGCGGTCCAGAAATACACATGACCCTAACCGATTCAACAGGTTCTCATGCGGGTAGTCGATGGTTTTCAGGTGCTGAAGTTGCAGAGATTACCGGCCTTGCCGAAGGCGCCTATACCATCGCCTTCTCTGCTGATGAAAATATCTCTACCCTGAGTTATATCGTCGCAGAAGACACCGTAGTCAACAGTGTAAACATCACTAGCAATACCGGCTCATTCGTCTTTTCTTTGACAAATACCTCCTCACAAGTAGCCCTCGAATTTACCATAACCGATATGTCGGGTAATGATGTCGAATTCAGTATCTCACTATGTTCAACTTGCTTGGTCAAGGAAGATGCAAGCCCTGCTACAGGTAACTCTGATAAAGTGAATGATGACCAGATTTCCGCGAGTGAAGATAATTCGACCATGATTTATGCATTGGCTGCAATTTGTGTGATTCTCCTCGTCGCACTATTAGTTGTGGCAAAGAGAAATAATAGCGAAGATGAATCACTGCCGAGAGGAATGCCGACCAAAGCAGAAGATGCTTGGGTATCGGGATATATCAACCGTAAGTGATCACAAGCGCTTACGAATAGGTCGCATTACCGCTTTTTGCTCAAAGCGTTCTTGCAAATCTCTGGTTTCTGCTATTCTTTTCTGATCCGCATCAGGCGCGAGTTTTTTATCACCGGCGATCAATACCACTGAAATAACCAAAAATAACGGGATACCAATTATCAATACCCATATTCCAACCGACCAGCCCTTGAATAGATATTCGGCAAACATCTCGGTGATTAAGATGATTGCAAAGAAGACAACGATGCGGATAATACCCAACCATGTGCGAATAACCCCCCAAATTTCCTCCTCTTCGGACTTACCCGGAGGAGTAGCGGTTACCTCTGCAATACTCGTCGCCACGAAACGTGACCATCACCTTCTACACTTCAGAGTTATTACGCGGTACGCTCTCGGTCGTCGATTTGAGAACCTACTCCTGCACTGCCGCCGGTCTTGGCTATCTCGCGCCATGCTTTGATTACGCCTTGTCCATAGGCCCATTGGGCCAAGAAAACGAATAATGGAGCCACGAATACCGTCGATAGAGACCGATGAGGGCTAGTGCCAATGGCTGCACCCAACCATGAGATGCTCACGTGCAATGCAACGAAAGTCAAAGGTATGTGAATGGCTAGTCTCTCAAGGCCAAATGGAGGGAATAAATCCCCGCCGGTTGCAACCAATCCTACAATCAATGAAATCATCGATAAAACGACCAGAGGAGGGAACATGCCGATGGCAGTATGTGACCAAGTTGATATTTGTGGCCAGCGCTTATTGGCAACCATGCGAGTATAACCGTAATTACGCATTTGTTTCATGTATGGAATGAAAGGGCGGCGGCGACGGTGAGGCATTACATTGGATGGGTCGATGAATAATTTATGCCCAGCAAGTTGTATTTTGGCATCGAGTACTACATCCTCGGCACCGATACATCCTGGCTCGAAGAAGTCAACTTGACGAAGATTGGCCATTCTATGAGCACAGTTAACCCCCGGGTTATGAGTGATAGGTACCAATATTCCCTTAGGTTTAGCACCATAGCGTGTTCCCGCTGTCATGAAGCGGGTACAGAAGGCAACATCAGCGCATTTTGCGCCCCATGGGTCTTCATCAGGAGCAAAATTAGGCCCTCCAACCGCCCCGACTTCTGGGTCTTTGAACCAACGGACCAACTTTTCAACCCAATCCAGAGGAGGGATTGTGTCGTCATCGGTGAATAGAACCAGATCATGGTCCATTTGCCTCAAAGCAAAATTGCAAGCATCTGCACGATTACGGCTAGGGTCATCAATCCAGGTCGCACCGTGTTTGAGGGATACTTCCTTTGTATGATCTTTAGATTTGGAATCGGAAATAACCACTTCAAAGTGAGGATAGGTCTGTTTATCCAGTCTTGAAAGAACGATATCAAGTTCATCAGCATTGTTAATCGAAGGAATAAGAACCGCGATTTTGAAAACCTCGCCATCCTCTTTCAGCAGTGGTGGAACCTCGCCCATGGCAGCGGCAGTGCATTTGCCTTCAAAACCACTGCGGAGAACTGCAAGCCCGCTCTTTCGCGGTCAAAACTCTGGTATTCGCTTCAAGTTCATAAGCCGTCGAGTAGGCCCGTTAAGTGTAGGGATGCGCCAATGTTGAACGTCACAGCCCGTCAAGACCTGATGAAGACTATCGTCGAAACAATAAATGTCGTGGTAGAGGAAGCACGCCTAGATTTCAAGGAAAACGGCCTTGAGATTCGAGTCGTCGACCCGTCGCACGTCGCCATGATACAGATGGAGGTTGACTCTGCGGCATTTGACACCTGGAATGTCGACGAGGTCGAACTCGGTCTTGAAATGAAAAAATTACGCGAAATGGTAGGCCTAGCTGGTGCTGGAGACTTAGTCCAATTCAACTATAGCGATGAAACCGGAGATGTGACCATGAATATAGGTCGCATCGCCCGCAATATCCGGCCCTTGGATAACTCGACCCTAAATCCTCCAAACCTACCCACGCTCAACCTCCCTTGTGAGGTTAAGATATCTGGAGTTGACCTCGGCCAATCATTCCGTGCAGCAATGCTGGTCGGAGATTTGGTCAATCTAGCTGCAGATCAAGATAAATTTGTAGTTAGTGTCTCAGGAACTACCGACGCTGTAATCGTTAGCTATGACAAGGCGGATTTGACTTCTATCACCTGTGAAGGATCGACTCGCTCACAATACAGCCTGACCTACCTAGTGCCACTTGCCAAGGTTTTTGGCCCACTTGGCGATGTAACTCTACAATTTGGTGAAAATCTACCTCTACGATTAACCTTTGAATTCGATGACGGTGCAGGTAAGGTAGAATATTTCCTTGCACCTCGTGTCGAAGGCGACTTTTGAATAATTCAGGAGAGCATTCAAAAGACTTGGGCTCACCCATCATAGCAATGGATGAGAGGAGAGGCCCTTGGGGATGGATTTACTCCTCAGCACTTTTAGCGAGCATGTGCTGCTTTCCTTCAGTCGTCCTGGTGATGTTTGGACTTGCTTCTGCATCCTATGCAGCAGCCCTTTCCGATTCCCTTTATTGGAGTTCTTTTCGCTGGTGGCTCTTTCTTGCTACCGCTATTTTCATGGCCTATGGCCTATACAGATTCTTTCGAGCTGAAGGGATATGTACGCTTGACGATGTCAAGCGTGAACGTCAACGAGTAATCAATACCTCAATTTTTTCATTCACGATGCTAATAGGAATTTACTTGGTTTGGAATTATGTGATTCTAGAATTATTGGGCGTTGCCTTTGGCATCGAACAGTGGAAGGAAACTGCGGTATGGCCGGTGAGTTTGCTCTTTTGATCAGTGCTGACAACCAACCGTAAAATCCTGACCTGATTCAATTACCTTGCGAGTTGCATCCAACAAGTCATCTTCGGCGCTTCTCCGTAGTGCTCCTGCTTTTCTCCAAGCGAGAGCGATTTGTAGATCGCCGTCGATAAACCGATGCAACTCGATTTCTGGCTTGTCGATTTTGATATCGCGGGGATTGAGATTCATTCCGAGATGATGTGCCTTCTGAATCGCTTCTTTGGCAGTCCACATCTCGATTGCTAAACGCGGGTTTTCTCTTAACCGAGCAAGTTCCTCACCTTTGGCCATCATATCAAATGCATTTTCTGCTATTCCTCTATTCGCTAATTCAGCATCTATCCCTAACCAATAAGGAGATTCTATCAAAGCGACTACCGCCGCACTTTGACAATGGGCAATACTGATACTTGGTAACGGCTCATTGCGCCAACAACCCGGAATCCAACTAAGATATGGTGCTCGATTCTCGTCACGTCGAATCTCGATTTGCGATATGTCTGAAATACCCCAACGAATCAAGGCCTGTTCCAATAACCAACGCCCAGAACTGTGATCTATGATTCTCTTTTCACTGGCTCGACCTAAATCCTCGGTAAATATCGACTGGCGTTTATCGAGTGGGCACCTGAGCAAAAGCATTCTTGGACCTTCTGGCGAAGGTATTTCCTGCATGATCTCACCTCTCAAGAGAGAACTTCTGTTCTTCTGGTACCGGGGCCATCGCTTTGAGTCGCAAACCCTTGAGGGCGATTACCGGTGCATGGTCATCACCAACAACAACCACATCATGAACGGTTATTCCACCCTCTTCCTTGCCACTCAAAACGCTACGTAAGCGCAATCTTTCACCCTGATCTGGTACTCGTAAGAATGTCGACCATTCGATGCCTATCGGTAGGCTTGATGTCCCCTCACTCTCCATCGCTACCAAGCCGGCATTTTGGAATCCTGCTTCGATTAGCATTGGTAAGCAATCGAGCAGGACCTCTTCACCCTCAACCTCGATCGCAAATTGATCGCTGGCTGGTAATTGATGGCGCATCAAAGCGAAACCATCGACTCCGGGATTGGTGGAATCTCCAATCCCGCGCAATATACCACCATGACTTTGGAACCTCGGGCCGTGGAAGTATCTCAGATAGATAAAACTTGGATGATGAAGAATCTCGCCATCGGCTGGGATACCGATTGCAGGTATTCCATCTATCTCTGATTGCAAGAATGCGGTTAGGTCGCCCTTGCGCTCAGCAAGACGGACGATGCCCTGATGATGAACTCGCGGCTCACCGAAAACCTCACCTTTGGAATTTACCAAATCACTGACTATACGACAAGAAACCCGGGTTATATCCTGTGAACTAGAGAGGACTTCTACCTCGCTACGAATGGTCATCGCTCCTTTGAGTAACTTGATCGGTAAACCGAATTTGACTTCCTCAAATCCAGCTAAACAGGTATTGGGACAAAGCAGCAGAGAATTTTCAGAAAACATCTCTAGTGCCATTACCCCAGGATGATAGGGGACCCCTTCTATTGCGTGATCGGCAAGGAAGGGGTGATCGGCGACCGAAAGTGTGGTTTGACTAATCAAAGATTTACCCACTTGCAATGAGAGTATTTTATCGATGAATGGGAAACGACGGGGATCGGCAATCGCTACTGCCATTTCCCCCGGCAATAATAACGGTGCTTCTCTAAAAGTAGAATATCTATCCATCAATCCGAGACTACCACAACCCAGAACTCTGCGCTTACCGCCAGATAATACCTCGTCAACAAATATCTCAACCCCTTGCTCAACACTGAGAGTATCGATACCTGCTGCCGCAAAAATCGCTTCAATTGAACCTCGAGTTGCCATGCCGACATCGCGCCATCCAGTCCAAGCGATTGCCACAGCACGCATACCGCCTTTAGCACTAAGTCGTGCCATCTCGGCATCGAGGACGCTATTAGCTGCTGCATAATCGGTCTGACCGCCATTACCGAAACGACCGGCTACACTGGTGAATGCACAGGCAAAACGCACGTGATCACCAGCAGCGCTGATTAAAGCACGCCATCCATCTATCTTCACCCGAACGACTCGGTCGAATATTTCCCATGACTTATCGGCGACCAATTTTGAATCTTCCAAGCCGGCGCCGTGCACGATTCCGGTGACACTTCTATTATCGATTGCTGATTTTATCGAGTCGACATCCGTCACATCTGCGCTATGATATTCCGCCTTATTACCCGCTAATTCAATAGATTGAATCGTGCGCCTGATATCCAAGGAACGAGTGTAATTCTGCCACTCTTTATTCCACTCCACCATGGTGATTTTCCCGGGGTCACGGGCCGCAGTCATCCGTTCTCTGAGAGCCATCTTTTCCAACTGTAACCTATCGTCATCATAATCTAGCCAATCTTTGGTCTCGGCCAATAATGTTGAGCGTCCCAATAAGAGGAAAATCGCACCGACGTTCGGACTTGCTTCTGATAAAGCGATTATCGAAGATGCCGTAACCCCTGAACCGCCTCCTGATACCAACCATAATTCGGCGTTGGACAATGGCTTGCGCTTCTCTAGCAAATCCTCGGCAAAGCAAACGAGGGTCCAGCGCTGCCTATTCTTATCGATACCTATCTCAACTTCACCGCCAAGAGTGAAAAGATCGTCGACTAATAATGCGGCAGTCGATTCGGAATCCAATATCAATTCCTGATGTAGATCATATGCGCGGCAGCGAATATTCGCTTGTTCAAAGGAGTAGGATTTGGTTATGCCACTGGCAGCACATGCCAAGGAGTTGAATCTCTCGCCGTGATTACCATGACGACCATCGAGGGCAGTAACCGAAGCAACAACTCCTGTTCCAGAGGATAATTGACTATCCAATCCCTTGAGTAAGCCGAAGAATGAATGGGCTGCGAGGGTGATTTGATTGGATGAACCACTCTCATTTGACCATTTTTCGCTCGCTAAACGTAATGGTGCGAGATGAATTAATCCTGAAACACCACTCAATTGTGAACATAGTTGTTCTAATTGATCTGAGGACGATGGGTCCAAGCGATAGACCGTAGATCCGGATTCACTTTGCTCGGTCAAGCCTTTTGCACCGGGCTCAAAACCGATTCTAACAGTCGCCAAACCCTTTGCTTCGAGTAAGGGAACCATAGCATCGGCCAAGCCCCATCCATCATCGGTAATCGCTACCGTACCCTCGATTTTTAGTGGTAATCTCTCACCAGCACACTCCTCGACCTCGACTTGCCATCTGCGGCAACTTTCAGGTGCTGAGGCTTGATTTATTGCGCTACTTGATGCAACTGGAGTCGTTTTCACTGCTTTGGTTTCTACCAACGGAATATCGATTTCATCTACGCTGGTTTCCCCTCCGGTCATTTTGACGATATAGGAGACGAAATGATTCAAGGTCGGATGATCGGAGAGAACGAAATCCTCGTCGACCGGCAAGGAGAAAATCTCACGGATATCACCCATTATCTCGGCTTGCTTGACAGTGTCGATACCCAATTCCCCCTCGAGGTCCTGATCCATCTCGATGAAATCTTCAGGGTAGCCGGTATGCTCGACAACAACCGCTACCAATTTACTTTGAATTTCAGCGTCCGTTACCATTGCTACTTGGGTTAACTCGACTTTTTCTTCGACTATTTCACTTTCTTCGACTATTTCGGTTGGAGCCACTGATGCCGTGGTTACTGGCGGGGAATTATCACCGCCGGTCATCTTCTGAATGTAAGATATCATGTGATTGAGGGTGGGATGGTCTGAAAGGATGAAATCTTCATCGACTGGAAGACTGAATACATC
>CAUYXQ010000044.1:0-8636 GCA_963577015.1 Candidatus Thalassarchaeaceae archaeon | reverse complement strand
GTGCGCTGCCCACCGAGAACTATACTCAAGCGGCCGCGGGCAGCAAGGAATTCTTCGATATCTCCACTAAGTCCGGATTCGATGCCGTCGATAGCGCTCTGTAAACGCCAAGCACTGGCTATCGCTTCATCATGTAATAATGGCAAGCGCTCATCGGCCATCTGCTGACGCGGCGGGTCGTCGCTTAACGAAGCGATCCAAGGAGCGACCAATGATGCGAGGAACGAGTCGATGGTTGCAATCGGTGCATCTTCGATTGCCGAGACCAACATTTCAACATCGGCATCGCTCTTTAGCCGCGGGTCGTGAATACCATCTCTATCATCAGCGCTTACCGGCGCTGAGCGATACCGAGTCAATTCTCTACGAATCCTACCGCGTAACTCTGTTGCCGCTTTGCGGGTGAAGGTGATAGCTACGACTTCAGCGGGCAAGAGACCTTTCCATTTGTCCACAGAGGTCCTCTCACGCTTTGGTGCGGCGAGATTACCAGCTCCTGCTTGTATTTGTCTTGGACCTGGTGGCAATAGACGGGTGGCGCGTTGATCTGTGGCGAGCAGATGCTGAACATATCTGGTAGCCATGACCGTGGTTTTACCGGTTCCCGCGCCAGCGTCAAGAGCGATATGCCGGTCTAGATCGAGACCCAATGCTTGGCTAGGATTTAATTCAACCAAGGCCATCACCTGCCTTGGAACTCGGACATGCATTTGCTACCGGGCAGTGATTACAAGCCGTGGAAGGATTTGGTGGGATATTGCCTGAACGAGCGGAATCCTCGATGCGTAATGCGGTGGTTAAACGCTCTCTCATCCAGGCCCTAAAGGGATTACTGCGAGCTGGTAAATCCTCGTCGGGTAGCCGGTAGTGCAAGTGGGTGTGGTTGGTTTGTTCGCCGATATCATAATCCGTCAAATGGGGGCTGAATTGTGGATCTATTTCCACCCGGTGAATCGTTTCCTTACCGACGGCGGTGATACCGACTCCAATCACCCTATCGCCGGGATTGAAAACCTCCCATGCTCGCGCGTAGAGGGCTAATTGCAAATCGGTGAAAATCGATTTTTTGTGTTTCTCGCCTTTGCCATCATCCCCAGCTCCTTCCATGGTTTTCAAATCTCTAATTATCACTAAGCGCTTGGCTTTGAGTGGACTATCTAATTCGAGATCTAGAGGGATGACTTCGGTCGAATTATCATCCTTGAACCGGTCGAGACCTAAAATCTCGTCAACACGGTCGACGCGCCCTCTAAACGACATGTTACGATTATCTTCAGGCAGTGATAACAACGCTGGTTCAACGCCATCTAAACCGATGCACCACTCGCTGTGAATCGGTGCTACATCGTATAACTCAAGGTCACTATCAAGCATCCTACCCAGTCTGCCCCCCTTTGGGATGTCTATTTCATCATCGAGCCAAAGTCGCCATTGTTCTGGAGTGCTACCTATCATATCCCTGACTCTGTGAAAAGCAATTGCATCGCCACGGCGCATCCATGGCGCTCGCTCGGCTAGCGTTTCCAAAATTGCATCCCAACCCTTATCTTCATTTGGAACCGGCCCCAAATGCATAGGTGTTGGATGCTCACATCCGCCAAGGTGGGTACGGATCAAAGCCTCTTCTGAAAGGTGAATCAAATCGCCTCTAATCGAAGATGCAAGGTCCTCCTCCACGCTATCTCTCACCCCTGCTCCAAGATGATTTGAAAACCAAGCACGACGCGGACAATCCAGCCATTGCTGTAATCTACTCGCCGACCAAATAGGGGGAACGGAGAGTTGCTTTTTTGCCCGCCCGATTCTTGTATCGATTGTTGACTCGCCAAGTGGTTTTACTTGAATCGGGCGCGGATCTATACCTACTCCAATACTGCGTTTGGCCATTTTTCCAAGATGCGGCCACTCAGCCTCATCCCGGCCTACCGCTGGATTGTGGCTATTCGGAAGTAAACGCAAGGGCTTTGCATCGACTAATTCCAAAATCCTTGACTGGGAAAACAAATCGCCTTCTTTAAGCATAACGTCGATTTGAAATCTGCTAGAGACGTCATCGATTATTGCCGCTTCTGCTGCCGCAGCGATATTGCCGATGGCAAATGGTGCCAGTTGAGGGAGACGGTTTTCCGAAGCGGCGATACCAGCACGCTGTTGCTCATCACGCGGCCTTCTCCCTGAGATAATAGTGTGAAAGTCACCATCCTTGGGCTCGATTATGACGCGTCGCAGAGTAAGCCAATTTCCATCGTCTCTGCTGCGCCAAGCCCAAGACCGATTCTCGCCACCTTTTTGCCATCTACCTTCTGGAATCGAAGGCGGGGCTCCTCGTAAAAGTTCCATTTTATCTGTACGCTTCAAGGTGTTAAACCACTCAGCAATCGGCCCAGACAATTCAACCCCCTCTTCTGGAGAAGGGTCAATTATCATTAGGCATTTACTACAATTGAGCAAATGACGTAAATGATGGCGACCTCGACGCATCGCCTCATCGGGTCGAGCAAGCCCGAGACGTATACGTGATTCCTCGTCCATCCAAGGAAGGCCACTATCTCTCATCGACCATGAATCACCGTCTATATCGGTTAGGATTACACAATCCAATTCCACACCATGGACTTGATCGAGAGAAAATATTCGCAGTGAAGAATCGCCACTTCGTAACGGTTCAAGCATGGTTTTACCGGCGAGTGATTCAATCATCGCAATAAATTCACCAGCGCATAATCCTCGTGCGAGTTCTTGAGATTGCTCGATTAGTGTATCTATCGCCTCAGTGATTTCCTCGGCTGTGTTTTCTCCAAGACAACTACGAAGATTGTAAAGCCAGGAATGACCGTCGACTTGCTCTTTGGGTAAAGGCAATTTCTCAGCACTAAAACAACCTATCAACCCCGATAACAACTCCTGATGTTCATCGTCCTCAAACAAAGGCGCAAGCCAACATGCCATACAAGCAAACCACCACTGTGATTCCTCTTGTTGTCGCATTCTAGTTTTCACATCACGATGCGGTCGATAAGAGGATGAGGAAAGTGCACCAAGCCATCTTCGCAATGCCCCCCTGCCGCCAAGCAAATGAAAACCACGGGCTAATTCACTGATTAAATTGAGGTGAAGTCGAGGGCGAAGGGTCGGGTCGGTAGGGTGCTCAACCGCAAAAACCATGTCGAGATCAAGCGGTAATGAAACCTGTCGAGAAAAGCCGCTAACCTTGGCTAAAGACCATGCGTCTTGACCATGTCCTAACTTCATTATCGAAAGCAATCTAGCGATTGCTGCCATATTTAAGACGGGTTCTGTCGGTTTTTCGAGTTGTATCCCCATCTCTTCCAATTGCGGACCTATGCGTCTGATCAAAGAATCCGCAGCACCTGAGACGATGGTGACCTTATCTAAATCGGCGATCAATTCGAGCACAGCATAATCACAATGAGCATTATTCTCGACTTGAATCCGGTGGTATTCACCTTTCCTTTTTTGTCCGATCGGCGATAGCCAATCTGGCCGATATGAAATCCAAATGGGGTGCGAAGGCACCCAGTTAGGTAATTCATCACCCGACCTACAGGGATGAATATCAGCGATGAATTCACCATGATGGCCAAGCCGATATGAACCGGGGTTTACCAATTGATGAATAGGCACTAAGTTTGAGAGTGTCCTGAGTATTGAGAGTTGAATCTCTCTAAGGCCGGGGGGATGGTCGAGCATGATTATTCCATCGCTTTCTGAAAGTGAGAACAGAACACTATCACCAGCGTTTTTGAGGGCGTTGAATAATTCGTATTCCTTCCGGGCAGGGTGGATGCCACCATGCTGTTGCTGCAATCTTCGCAACACATCATCGCATTCTTTTGCCCCTGGGTCTTCATCCCATGACCAAGGGGATTCCAAACCCATTAAACCGGTGTGTAGCTTGAGTAAATGTTCACTCTTACTTCTGCTCCAAGTCACTTGCGGATCTGGGTGAAGCAATGGAAATTCCAAGGCTTTGGCCGCGACACATAATGCTGTGTGTGTTCTCTCGAACAACAGTGCGTCATCGACTAATAATTTGGGTAATCTGAGATCTAAATGTAATTGCGATATCAAACGATTAAGGGTCAGATGATGAGTGGTATCGAGGATCCCACCACCTTGGCCATCGAGTAATGCATCTATCGCCTGCCGTCTTGCTTGCTCACTGCTATGGATGATTAACAAGCGTGACTTTGTCGCGTTTTGTAGTGCAGAAACTAACCATTCCGGCATGGCACGGCCGGGGGGAACCGCCTCCATGCTCAACATGGGATAGTTTGACTCAGGTTGATTCGTCATCACTCTCACCGCCGGCGTTCCGCCTCGCTGTCGGGGGTTATTGAACACTCGCATTTGAACCGAAGAGGGGTGGCTTGAAGGGGGACTATATCCTCGCCGTTCTATGCGAGTCGTTGACAAATTTCTGATTTCGATTTTCCTGCTCTCATTGATTCCAATCGCTGGCGCAGGTGCGCCAAAAACGCTTACTGATATCGGGCCGGTCTTTGGCGGTGCTCATATGGCAGCAAATACTTCGGGCACGGTAACGCTCTCACTCGACGACCTTCCTTCAATCGTCGAAGAACTCACCGCTAGCTGGTGCGAGCCTTGTGTCGATGTCGCCGATGCTCTACATGAAATCGAAGAGGAGGTCGGGATTCAAGTCTATGCCAACCATCGCAATATATCAGAGTCTATGGATCCACTGGGTAATGAAATAGTCGACCAGAGATGGATTGACAGATATTCATTACGTGAACCGCCAGTGGTTGTCTTCAATGGCACAATATTGCAAAGCGGGGGCTTGGCCAATGGGGTAAGTCTGGTAGAGGATTTCACCGCGCATGCGCAAACGCCAATGGACGTTGGAAACGGTGAAACCTCTTTGACTTGGGTAAATAGTAGTGAGACTACGGGAACCATCACTTGGGCGATTAATGGGATTGATGAGGATTTGCTAACTGACGGCACACTCGAGTCGATGATCTGGTTTGTTGAAGACTTCGCGCACTATGAAGATGGAATGAATGGCGAGGAATACTATCCCTATGTGGTGCGAGAAATCATCTATCTAGGCTCGAATAACACCGGTAGTACCGAGGTCACCCTACCTTCGACTTGGGACGATAGTGACCTGCAGATTCACCTTATTCACCAGATAAATAAAACCGTCGTGGTCGAGGATAATTGTTTGGAGATAGGCAATTGCGATGCGCCACCTACTGAAGATGAATCGTTCTTACCCGGATTTTCAGTCTTGATGGCAACCACCGCGATGATGGCTGCAGCAATCAAAGAGCGGCGAAGGCGCTTATGATACGCTGAACATCCTCGTCAGTAATGTGCAGATGGGTGACGATGCGGACCGTATTTGGCCCGGTATCAAATAAATCGATACCTAGTTCGGCAAGTGAGACTGTGAGTTCCGCAGCCGGCATCTTACAATCGACATAGACCATATTGGTCTGAACTGTATTCAAATCAACCGTGAATTTATCCATGTCAGCGATTGCTAGAGCGATTTCTTTGGCACGAACATGATCCTCAGCTAAACGCTCGATATTATTGTCGAGAGCATAGAGAGCAGCAGCGGCAAGTACTCCTGCCTGTCGCATACCGCCACCGAACATCTTGCGCCAGCGATGGGCTTTGGCTATGAACTCCTTTGCGCCAACCAATACCGACCCGACCGGTGCCCCTAAGCCCTTGGAAAAACAAATCGAAATCGAATCATAGTCGCGGCACATCCGTGCGGAGTCGACCCCTTGAGCGATTACTGCATTGAATATACGGGCACCATCGACATGAGCCTTACAACCATTGTCATGAGCGACTGCAGCGATTGCATCGAGTGCAGTCTGCGAATAGCAGGCACCACCACCGAGATTGGCGGTATTCTCGACACAAACCAAAGACCCGTCTGGATAATGACTCTGACTTCCTTCGGCCTTACGAATAGCACTTTGCACTTGTTCAGCATTCATCAGACCCTTGTCACCATCGACTAGTGCTACAGATACCCCTGACATGGCAGCGTATCCTCCTCCCTCGTAACGATAGATGTGAGAGAGTTTGTCAATCACGATTTCATCACCAGGGACCGTATGGGCTCGAATGGCCACAGCATTGGACATAGTACCTGAAGGCACGAACAATCCAGCCTGTTTGCCAAATAGTGCAGCGACCCTATTCTGTAATTCGATTACTGTCGGATCATCACCGAGCACATCATCGCCAACTTCGGCACACTCCATGACTGCCCTCATTGCTGTGGTCGGCTGCGTTACCGTATCGCTACGGACGTCTATTCGCCCTGAGGGGTGCTCGCGCATATGGCCGCCACGTAGCAGCGTACTCAAAGCATCTCTGGAAGGTATTGTCTTGATAGACAGGCGTTTAAGCACTTAACTAATACAGAGACAAATCAGCATCGACGAAGAAGGTCAGAAATCGGGTTTACCCGTGTTCTCAAAGCAGTTTGAGAGTCCCAGTAATGGGATCGAGATCATCATCTATTGCTGGACCGATTGCCACCACTGTCAATGACCCAGCTGGAATTTGAGTTCGGCCAGCATCCCTGATGCTAATAGCCTGTATTCCAACGTCTTTCGCCTGTTGTTGTAATGATAGCAACTGCTCGTCATCGATTCCTTTGAGGCATATTTTTGCTTGACCGCTCGATAACCACGCATCCATGCAGGCCGGGTTTTTACTAGCACAAGCAAGGGCTGCCTTTACTGCGCCATGGCCAACCTGGGCTGCAATTTTCCCTTTCTTCATCTTTAGAGAATTATTGACAACGATTGCCAAACGGTATCTTCCTGCTGGAACCGTGCCGGTAATCGCCGGTGCGGTCAAGCGGTGAATGAAAGAGCGTAAACCCATTAACTCACCACTTCGATGTCAGACTAAATTCTCAAAAATCGACCTTTTTCCCAGGTCTATAACTTATCAAGCCGAGGGCAATGAGGGCAAAAGGATTGAATTGCAAAACACTCACAACTAGTCCTTCAACCGGACTATTTTGAGAACTAGCTTGCCCTTCTGGAGGTGGACCGGGGTCGCATCCATCTGGAGGCGGGCCAATTCCAGGGCCCCAAGTCTCTCCATGGCCAGCACACGGGTCATCCCCATTGCCGTTACCACCGTTACTAGATTGATCGGCTTCACCATGATAACAAATCAGGAAATACGGGAAACCCATGTCCCCAGCGCCATTTTGCATTGTCGAATGATAATGATAGATATCTTGAGCGAAATCAGGTGTAGGCCCATAATGTCCATTGCAAACATCGAGGTCGCCCAATCCCTCTGTATACTTGTAATCATCAATTCCATTGTATCCTGTTTCACCATCTTTTAGTTCATATGAACTCTTCATTTCAACAATATTCATGTCAGCATCATAGCCCCAGAAACCGTATATTGGATAGCCATCATATGCAACGCCTATCACCTTTGAATGATTACCATCATAGGTATTTGGTGCGACAGCTTGCGGAGTTGACATGTCGTAGTCATTTTTGATATCCTCGCCTTCATCTGCATGCCAATGCATACAATTGGAATCAGCGTGGTAATGATAAGTTCCTCCCATCGCATTGTGTCCGTGACAAATCCCCAAGTCAATGGGCTGACGGTCCTCTTCAAATGCCCCATGTTCTGCAGCTACTGCATCGCCGCCAGGTCCATCTTCAGGGCCATAGATTGGCACTCCATTGATCGCTACTGCAATTGCGCCCCTGTCTGCTGCACATTGATAATCTCCACTGGCTTCAGGACAGTCATCACTATTGTGCCCCCCAGTGGTATCATTAGTCGGATTACGTGGAATAGACCATTCATAGTTTTGCGCAGCAGTGCAATCGTTACCTTGAGTGCAAGCATTCATAGATTCAAAATCGTGATTTGGAATACCATTAGTTGTGATGATTACATGAGTTTCATTGAGTGTGATTGATACTTCACATTGATGATTATCATCTCCGCTAGTATCTAAGTCATCAACCATCGGCCTATCTTCACTTGTTTGACACTGGAAGAAATCCAGCCAGAATTGAGCCAAGTCTTTGGCATCATATCCCAATTCAACAACACTCAAGGTCACACTGGCGGTATCCGAACCTGCTGAATTATTTGCATAAACAGTAAATGTGGTTTCTTCAATAACTTCTGAAGGAGTTCCACTGATTTTACCTGAATCGAAATTTATTCCAGTTGGTAGAGACGGTGAAATCTCCCATGTTTCAACATGCCCTCCTTCACTCATGAAAGTAATATCTGTCATTACAGAATCTTTAGTAAGTATCTGTGAAACTGTAGCTGGACTAATTGATGGAACTGTAATTACGGCTTCTAATTGTATAGTATCGTTACAGGAATATTCCCCATCATCGGCATAAAATTCGATTGTGTAATTCCCAATTAAATTTGGAGTAAATTCAGCACTAATGTTGGAAGGATTAACAATTGACGCAGTTGAGTCTTCGGGACTTTCCGTAATCTGCCATGATAGATTCTGTAGAGTATCTCCATCTGGGTCTGCGGAGTTACTGGCATCCAGGTATACTATTTCATCAACATCTGAGATTAAATCTGGCCCTGCATCGCAGTTAGGC
>CAUYXQ010000043.1:0-8639 GCA_963577015.1 Candidatus Thalassarchaeaceae archaeon | reverse complement strand
TTATCACCGCTATCAGCCCGATTCCGGGGAAGAAACGACCTTTGGAGACACTTGAGAGTGCTAGGCCGATAGAGGTATAGGTGAAGGCGATTAGAATGCCGCCGAAAAATGCACTGAGGAAGAAGGGAAAGGTATCGATTATCCAGGCCCAGCCACGCCCCATGACCAAGACGTCGGTAAAGTAGTAAAGCGCTAAGGTGCCATCGATGAATATAAAGAGGATAATGGCGATTGAAAGAAATTTCATCGAAGCATAATCCAGCCTTGAAATCGGCCTAGAAAAATATAGTGCGCTGGTGCCATGAGCACGATCTTCGCTAATCATTCCCCCGACCAATAACGCGGCAATCACAGGATAGTAGAGGACATTTCTAGGGAAGAACCCAAGCACATGGCCGTAAAGGTTGTCACGGTTAACCCCGAACATCGAATAGAGTTCACTCTCACCAATGACTCCTGCAAGCAATGTGAGCAGGACATCGCTACAACTCGCTAGTAGAATTATCAATAGGGCGAGGCGGATGAAAACCCCCCATGGTCGGTGACCCTTTTTGACCACACCTAGTAGGTGATGACGCAATATCGCCCAATTTCGCATCCATCTTGGGTTGAGAATGCCACGCCAAGGTTGGTATATTTGCTCGAATATCTGTCCTGATTCAACGGTCGCCTGAGCCACGTTCGCCGAAACGTCTTCATCGCCGCCGCCTGAACCCCATGCGCTATCCATACGACTTTGGCCGGTGACCGGAGTATTTGCGGCCACGTCCTCATCTTCACTCAAATTATCACCTCGGCGAATAGGTCGTCACTACCCTTGATCTCATAGCCCAATCTCTCCATAATGACGAGGAATAAATCCTCAAGACTGGCCTCGTGGTCATGCATTCTTCGAATTTGGGTACCGCAGCGATTAGCTGCGTTTAGAATCGCGTCATATGTACCTTCACCATCGTGGCGAATTCGCATCACCCGACCTTCTCGGCGCACTCTCATTCCGCTGCTGGATAGGTCGTGCTCTAACTCGGTAGCATGGCCCCACACGTGGATTTCGACCTCTTTGTCAATTGCTTTCAAATCCTCGATTCGCCCTTGGGCTGCAAGGTGTCCCTTGTGCAATAATACAATATTTTCACAGACTCGTTCAACATCTTCCATCAGATGGCTAGCCATCAGAACCGAGCGTTGACCGCTGCTGATAGTGGTTTCCAATGTGGTGAGCATAAATTCTCGTGCTGAGGCATCCAAACCATTGCTCGGCTCGTCGGCGATAATTAAGTCCGGGTCGTGAATCAAGGCACAAGCGAGTTTAGTCGCCTGCTTCATCCCGGTGGAAAAACTACCGACTTCGCGATATCTCTGCTCACCGAGTCCAACATATTCCAATGATTGATGAGCACGAGAAAGGGCTACGGTGGGATTCATTCCCAGTAATTCACCACTATACCTCACTTGATGAATCGCATCCATATTGGGATTCAAAGCATCGTATTCAGGCATGTAACCAATGCGACTGCGAATCGCTTCACCCTCGGTTCTAATATCGTGACCCAGAACCTTCCCCTCGCCTGAAGTGGCTTGAATCAAGCCGAGAATAGTCTTGAGAAAAGTTGACTTTCCTGCCCCATTTGGCCCTAGTAATCCTGTTGCGCCATAGGGTATGGAAAGGTCGAGCGCATCGAGTGCGACATGAGGGCCATATGACTTTGAGAGAGCCTTGGTCTGGATAAGCAACTCTTCGACCATGGCTCGACACCTAGCATAAAGCCTTTGAATCTCACCCCTGAAGGGGTGGATTACCAGCCCTTACTTTGACTGCGATTCCCTTGGAGAAGGCTAACATCTCTTTAGCATCACATTGGGCGACACCAAGTCCAAGTAATTCATTTTTTGAATTAACTATCAAACACATCTCTCCGATTCGCGCCAAATCATCACAAGCGCTAACGAAAGCATGGAATACATTTCTTCCTTTGCGAATGAATGGTTCTGCGTCGTCATCGACGGTCACTCGTGCTAATCCTGAGTCTAGTGAGTGAGCCCATTTCGCCCCTTCGATTGTCATCGACATCCCCCCGTGAGATAGGGTTGGACTAAACAAATGTCGACCATCACTTGCGATGACATTTCTCACGCGGCCGGTTTTGCTCTTGACAAAGGTTGCCTCTTCCATTATCGCTACGGCATCTTCGGTTTTTACATTGAAGAGAACACGCAATTTATCGATTATCTGCTCGCGCCAAATCCACTCTTTATGACAGGCATCCCCCGGTTCTAATCCAAGTGATTCAAAGGCCCGTTCGTGCAGATCATCACCTTCTAAATCTAGTAAAATAAGTTCCCTATCATCAAGATTCAAAAGTTTGAGGTCATCGAGCAAGGGTTGCTTTTTCCACACATTTCCCGCGCCGTCGATGTGTGCGAAAGGCTGTAAGTCCTCTAGGGAATATGGTAGTAAGCCAATCGGCGTCGAGATGAGGATGACCAACTCACTATCGACGTTTTTTAGTCGGGCGACCAAATTGCCTACTCGCTCACGCCATGGGCCGGCTGCACCGTGAATAATCAATACCCTACCCTTGTGTAACGGACTCCAACGTTCTAGCAATCGCTTTCTTGCTCGTACCAGTTCAGGTCGCAGTGCCGTCTCATCATTCATCCAGGCGATACCACCGGTTTTCGGTGTTTGTTGAGACTCTATCATCCACTCACTTTGCAATTTAAGAATGTAATTCCATGCATCGCGCAAGGATGGGTGCTGGTGGCTGCGCTTCTCAGCCAATTCCCAGATTTTTCCTTCTCTAACCGCCTGGCGACAGCGGGCCAATTCAGTCAAGGTTATCTCAAGATTATAGTGAGCGAGAATTTTGAGTTTCGCATCTTTATCAAGGGCCCTAACCTCCTCTGGAGTGCATTCAGCGACACAGGGCATCAATAGCGGCCATTCGACCAATTCATCGATACGCTCGGTACCCCAAGGGCAGAGCAATCGGCCATCACGAGCAAATAGGGCATAGGCTGCACTATCGAAGAGATCTGCACCGAGAGCTATCGCCATAGGAAATAGCATCGGATGTCCACAACCGAATAGATGAACCGGCTTTGACGGATTTAATTTCCCTTTACAGGCAAGGATAATCTTAACTAATTCGACATAGGATTGTTGTTCCATTATCGGTACGATTCCACCGATAGGGTGAACCGTAAAATCCAGTTTTGACATTTCAGTGGCACTTCTCTCTCTAAGGTCAGAAAATATCCCGCCTTGAATCGGTCCATTGAGCATCATTTCCTTGGCACATTCTAGAGATGTAACACCTCTGGTTATGGTTTCCTCAACCGCTTCGCTAACCTCTTCGTAACTCATGTCGGGACGGGTGAACACATCGAGCATTGTGGCGATATCAACACCGATGTTGCTCTGAAATTCTACGATTTCCTCAACACCGACTTCGACATCACCATAGATATATGATTGGAAGGTACCACTATCTGTCATCACAATACCCGGGAAGTCGAGCAATGCATGCACCCCTTCCTTTTGGGCTTGTTCGCGGAGAAAATCATGCTTCCATATCACATACGAATTGGTTATCAAGGCTTGAATGCCATATTTATCCCACATTTCCCTGGGTTCAATGGTGCGGATATTGGGATTGATTACTGGTAATAGACACGGTGTTTCGAGTACGCCGTGCGCAGTGTGAAGCCGACCGAGGCGTGCTCTGCCATCACGGGTGGTGATCTCGAATAAACCGTGGTCCTGCTCGCGGCAGGGTTTGGGGTCATCACGGGTTTGATTCGACCACTTAGCCATCGAAGTGGCCTCTCACCTTCCCCTCTTCAAGCCTGCTCTTTATACGAACTCTACTTGGCCGTGAGCGAGGACGAATTCCCGGCCAATTTCGTCAAAGGTATCTAATAGATTTGCCGCGAATCTGATGCGAAAAACCTCTACATCATCTTCAAGGTCTTCTTTGATACTTTGAAGGGTAGCGGGAGCTGCTCCACATGCAAGGCAAGCACCTGTAAGATCGAGAATAATATCGAGTCCTTCAGCGGTTTCGGTATTTGAAGTCACAGTGATACCACCGCCATGGCCATCCAATGCTGCACGGACTTGCCCCAATCGCGCTAGTAAAGACGGAACTAAATCCTCTACCGCTGTCAAACTGATATTGCGCAGTCGCCGATCCTCTTCTGGATCTGAATTCTCAGCGATTCGACGCATTGCTTCTACTCGCAGGGCTTCGGCAGCCTCACTCCGATAACGTTCGACTAAATCCTCGTCCACGTATCATCGAGTGGAATCTGCTTCAAAACCTTGTATGACCGTGCGGGTAAAATGAGTCGCTTGATAAGGGGTAAGGGATTAGCGAGAAACATGGGGGAAGAAGTGCTACGGTTGTCCGACCTGCACGTCAGTGTCGAAGGCACTGAGATTATCAAAGGTCTTTCGTTGGTTATCAATCAAGGTGAAGTGCATGCTATAATGGGTCGCAATGGTTCAGGAAAGTCTACTCTTGCCAATGTACTGATGGGTCATCCAGCCTATCAAATCACCTCTGGTGAGGCCTATTATCAAGGTAAACCATTAGCAGATCTCGAGGTACATGAGCGTGCGAGAGCGGGAATGTTCCTCTCCTTTCAGTATCCCAGCGCAATACCCGGGGTTCAAGTCGGCAACTTCTTGCGTAAGTCGGTGAATAGTGTCCAAGGTGAATCAGCGCTAAGTGCAAGGGATTTCAGAGTGGAACTAAAACGACAAATGGAATTGCTTTCCATGGATAAAACCTTCCTCTCCCGCTATGTTAACGATGGTTTTAGCGGAGGTGAAAAGAAGCGCTTGGAGATTTTACAAATGCTGTTATTACAACCAAAACTAGCAATTCTCGATGAGACTGATTCAGGTTTGGATATAGATGCTCTCAAAGTGGTTGCTGAGGGGATAAACAGTATGCCTAGCCAAACCGCAAGTCTCGTCATCACTCATTACCAACGTCTACTCGACTACGTCAAACCTGATTTTGTCCATGCGATGATCGATGGTAAATTCGTCAAATCCGGCGGTCCTGAATTGGCGATAAAAGTCGAAGAAAAAGGCTATGATTGGCTTGAGGTCGCAGTATAGGAGGTGAAATGATGAGTGATGATGCACAGGATGCTGTTGGTGATTATAGGTATGGTTTTCACGACCCTGAAGACGCGACTATTCGCTTCGATAAAGGCTTGACTGAGCAGGTTGTCCGCGATATTTCCGAGTTGAAGAACGAACCGGAATGGATGACCAATATCCGCATCAAGGCATACCGGCACTTCTCGGAAAGAGTGATGCCAGATTGGGGCAACTGCGATATGCTCAACGCCATAGATTTTGATGCTATCACTTATTTCCTCCGTTCTAGCAAAGGCACCGCAGACGATTGGGAAGATGTACCTGATGCCATCAAGAATACCTTCGACCGATTGGGGATTCCAGAGGCCGAACAAAAATGGCTGGGTGGTGTAACCGCTCAATATGAATCCGAAGCAGTCTACCACTCGATAAGAGAGGACTTGGAACAGCAAGGGGTTCTCTTCTTCGATATGGATTCAGGTCTGCGCGAGCACCCTGAGATAATCAAGAAATATTTCTGTAGTGTAGTGCCGTATTCCGACAATAAATTTGCTGCACTCAATACCGCCGTATGGTCTGGTGGCTCATTCATCTATGTGCCCAAAGGGGTCCATGTCGAGATGCCAATCCAGGCTTACTTCCGTATCAATTCCAAGAATATGGGGCAATTTGAGCGTACACTCATCATCGCAGATGAAGGTAGTTCAATCCATTATGTCGAGGGTTGTACCGCCCCAACCTATTCCACTGAAAGTCTCCATTCGGCCGTTGTTGAATTGATTGCAATGGAGGGTGCGACCATCCGTTATTCCACAGTGCAGAACTGGTCGGTCAACGTTTACAATTTGGTGACCAAGCGTGGAATCGCTCACAAAGATGCTACGATAGAGTGGGTTGACGGAAATATTGGTTCCAAGTTGACTATGAAATACCCCGCGGTTATTCTAAAGGGTGAAGGATCCCATGCCGAGATTATCTCAGTTGCTTATTCAGGTGCTGGTCAACATCAAGACGCCGGGGCGAAAATCCACCATCTAGCCAGTAATACCACATCGCGAATTCTCTCTAAGTCAATCTGTAAGAACGGCGGCCGTTCATCCTACCGTGGACTGCTGAATGTTTCGCCAAAGGCACAGAACTGCCGTTCAAAAATAGTCTGTGATGCCTTGGTTCTTGACGAGAATAGTCAATCGGACACCTATCCTACGATGGAGGTTGGAAACTCTAGCGCTGACCTTGAGCATGAAGCGAGTGTTTCCAAAGTCAGCGGTGATCAATTATTCTACCTGATGTCCAGAGGTCATTCCGAAGATGAAGCCATGGGTTTGATAGTCAATGGTTTCTTTGAACCCTTTACTCGTGAATTACCGATGGAATATGCGGTTGAACTAAATCGATTATTACAATTGGAGATGGAGGGGTCAATCGGGTGAGCACCTATCTTGAGATCCCCATCCCACCATCATCAGATCATCTTTGGCGCTATTCGCCATGGAAGCGGGTACATCCTAGCACGGTCAACACCATTCCTGATGGGCAACCTTTAGCGATTAGTGGCGGCGATTTATTCAAGGCCGTAATCAGAGATAGCGATGAGATTGCCAGAAGCTTCATTCACAGTATTGCTCAATGCCAGGAATTAGTGCTTGCAGATGAAGATCTGGTTCTCGACATCAAAGCATCGGGTCATGTAGCAGCAGGCGAGTTAAAAATCGTGGCTAAGGGTCACTGCACTTTAGTCATCAATTTCATGGGTGAAGCTAGTTGGGCTGGATTAAGAGTGGTCGGTGAAGTCTTGCCAGCATCATCCCTTTCGATCGCATTGATCAACGAACTCTCAAGCGAATCACGAATTCTCAGAGTGGAAGATTGGTTGGTTGGCAAAGATGCAAGTTTAGAATTTTCTACTCTTTCGGCCGGTGGCAGTTATTGCAAGAGCGATATTCGAGTTGGGCTATCGTCTAAGGGTAGCGAATGTCGCGGTTCAGTGGCGATTCATGGTACTGGCAAACGCCACGACGACCATCATTTTGAGATCCAACACACAGCAGGCTACACCACATCAGGTTTGACAATCCATGCAGCCTGTGATGATAACTCTCGTTCAATAGGCACAGGCCTTTTGAAGATAGACGCCAATTGTGATGGTAGTAATGCCGGTCAAATCTTTCGTAATTTATTGCTTTCAGAAAAATCAAGAGCGGAATCGATTCCCGAACTAGAAGTTCTTTCAGATGATGTCAAGGCGGCACATGGTGCTGCTAGCGCCCCGGTTTCGGCTGAACAATTGCACTATCTGATGAGTAGAGGCTTGACAAAAAGTTCTGCCCAAGCACTGATTGTTGAGGGTTTTCTGATGGATGCTTTCAAAGATATTCGCAGCCAGAAAGTTGTTGCAGCAATGCGCACTGCCTTGTTATTACATCTTGATTGTCTGGTGAGTTGAATGTCGATTCGTAATGATTTTCCCATCCTTGCTCGCAAGGTCAACGGCCAGTCATTGGTATATCTCGACAATGCCGCAACCACTCAAAAACCACAGATAGTCATCACGGCGATGAATGACTATTATCTGAATTCAAATGCCAATGTCCACCGTGCGGTCCATACTCTTGCAGGAGAAGCGACCGAGGCTTATGAGGCCTGCAGAAATGAATTGAAGAACTGGTTTAATGCCGAACGGGTGATAATAACCAGTGGCACTACCGAATCGATCAACCTTGTCGCGCATGCCTGGGCGAGGGCTAATCTCGTATCTGGAGATGCGGTCATTCTTACCGAGATGGAACATCATAGTGATATCGTTCCATGGCAATTGCTTGCTCAAGATATTGGTGTCGAGTTGCGTTTTGTCTCTCTAAATGATGATTTAACTCTCGATTTAGATGCATTTGAGGCCTCGCTTGCAGGGGCAAAACTAGTCGCCTGCGTCCACACTAGCAACGTGTTAGGAATCCGCAATCCCATTGAGAAAATAATCAAGATGTCGCATGAAAATGGGGTGAAGGTTCTACTTGATTCAGCACAGGCAGTACCACACGAGAAAATCGATTTCAAAGCATTGGGTGCCGATTTTCTCGCATGCAGTGCCCACAAAATGTGTGGCCCTACCGGTATAGGTTGTCTCCTGGTAAAGGAGGATTCATTCAGCCAAATGCACCCATTCATGGGCGGTGGCGACATGATTCAAACCGTTACCACCGCTGGTTCAACCTATCAAGAAAACGAGCATAAATTCGAAGCAGGAACCCCTCGAATCGCAGAAGGTGTCGGCTGGGCTGCGGCTCTAAAATGGCTTAGTAAAATCGATTTACATAGCGAACATCTTCGTCTTTTGGAAATCGCCCGCTGGACTGCGAGCCAACTCAAGAGCATCTCGGGAATGACGGTTTTTGGTCGACATGCAGATGGCGATTCAGCCGTGGTATCTTTCATTCACGATAACATCCACCCCGAAGACATGGCTCGGCTTCTAGATGCTAGAGGCATCGCCATCAGAACCGGTCATCATTGCGCCCAGCCG
>CAUYXQ010000042.1:0-8734 GCA_963577015.1 Candidatus Thalassarchaeaceae archaeon | reverse complement strand
TGCTATAAAGGCAAGATTAGTGCTTAATCCAATGAGTAAAATCAAGTCTAGCCAACCTACAAATTCAGCAGGACCAGATGAACCAGGCAGTGAAACTTTTTCACTTCCGCCGGAGAACAAAGCAAACTTCAAATTCAACAAGAAGAATAAGAATAAAATTACCGTAATTCCTAACATAATATGGAAATTCTTAATTCCTCCTTCTTTAAACATAAAAATTTTATTTGATAAATCCTTTCCAAATGGAATATCATATATGCCCCACCCAATCAAGCCTCCAATTGTGAGAATCAAGATAATATCAGTCCATCCAGCAAATCTTTCTTCACCAGCAGATCCGGGTAAAGATAACTTTTCACTACCAGATGAAAATATGGATAACATCAGATTTAGGAGAATGAATAATAATATTAATCCAGCGAAGATGAAGACTGCTTGATTTTGAAACCAAACTACGAATTTATTATTTGAATCTAAATCTTCGCCTTGTTCATTTTCATTATTTTGGGGCGATTTAGTTTCGTCTAGGTCTTTTTTAGAAAGATCAGACAGTGACTCAGATGGTGGACTGGTAGGTGGGCTAGTAGGCGGGGCAGAGGACGATTCAACCGGAGGGCCCGGGGATGGACTGGTAGGTGGTCCGGCCGGAGGGGCTGTCGGTTGCCCTGCTGGCGGACTGGATGGTGGACCTGAAGGTGGACCAGAAGGTGGACTAGATGGTGGACCTGAAATTTGATTGCTCGGCGGGCCAGAGGGAGGGCTTGTAGGTGGTCCCGAAAGTGGCTCGGTAGGTGAATCAGAAAGCGGTTGTGCAGGAGGGGTTGGAGCAAGGCCTGTTGGCTTGCCTTTTGGTGGAGTCGGCGGTGGGCCGCTCGGCATTCCTTTGGGTGGTGAAGGAGGCGTGCTGAGAGGAGAGAGTAGGGATAAGGGGTTTTCAACCACCTCTTCTTCAAGAGAATTTGATAATACATGTTCCTCATCTGAATCTTGGTTAAAGTCAGTGAGTATTTTTGTGCTTCCGCCTTCCATATTTTCAGCGACATATGAAGTGAGAACAACTTGGGATGAATCTATTAGTTCTCTTTCTTGTACTTGGCCAAAATTACCTAAGTCCGCATCGAATGCACCACTGAATAACGAAGAGCCTATGGCATTACCTAATTTTCTACCTTTTGGAGCTTGGAATTCATATTCACAGTCAAATGGGCCGATGTTCAAATCCCCCTCATCCGATTTTAGGGAAAAGGTCCATTCGCCGTCAGATTGCTGGAATTCAAAGGTCCAATTTCTTTCGACACCAGGTCCTAATGAGGTAATCCCTTCTTGTGAAGTATGCTTTACCCCTTTGTCGGTGATAATGGCAACATCGAGATTTCCGACCGGCGTAGTGCCTTCATTGGCAACACAAATCATGGCGATTACAATATCTTCATCATCGTCATCGATATCCATCCTGACCGAGACGAGATAAGCATCTAATACGCCGCTCTTGTTTGAGTGTGCATGAGACATGGTTTCCACCATGTTAACACTAAAGGTCACGGTACTTAAGACAACCACAAACCGGATTAGCCAAGGTCAAAGCGAGATTCACCCGGTAGAGTATAATCGATTACGACAATGGTATGGCTGCTTTTGTCGAGTGGTGTCAGGTGATCTGCAGAGAATAGTGCTATTGATAATTCTATCAGGCCAATGATTTGTCCAATCCCCGGTATAACATATCTCAATTTACTGATCGCTCGTTTATTCCAATGGGCATCGTTGAGTAGAGTGGCATCATCGTGGACTACTGCAAGGCGCATCGCTCTTTGGCCGAGACTACGGTGCAACCTTCGTCCGGTATATTTGAAGTAAAGCCAATAGATTACCATGTGTAACAACAGGTGAAATAACCAATATACAGCGTATTTACTAGCGAGGTTTTGCCAATTCATTAACACGGAATAATACCCGCCTCCGGTGAGTAAATTAATGAGGATACTGATAAGGAGAGCGTCAAGAGCAAAAGCGACTACCCGCTTCCATATAGGTGCCAGCAATACCCCTTCAGGCATCAATGCCGCTACGGCTTCTTTGGCTAGATTACCGCCATGAATCGAGAGTGGAGGCGCCGACATATTCTCGCCTCTAGTCTCCCCCTTGTCAAAGTGGTTATCGAACCATATGCCAAGCCATTAAGCCACTTTCAGCAATCCAATCGAGCCAGGCTCGCCAATTATTATCTCTGCGTAATGTGGTTTCATCGCCAATAACTATCAATCCGCAACGAGCCCGAGTAATCGCAACATTTAATCTTCGCATATCGGATAAGAACCCTACCTTTCCATCTTCATTCGACCTTACAGTGCTGATGATTATTATCTCTTTTTCACGGCCCTGGTATCCGTCTACGGTTTTTACTTCTAAGCCATCATAATCATTTGAACTCTGTATTATCAATTCTTCAATCAACCTAACTTGGCCTGAATATGGTGAAATAATTCCAATATCTTCGGCTTTTAGATCAGCGGTTGCAAGTAAACCTTCTAGCACTTGGAGAACCATAGCCGCCTCGTCGAGATTTGTCTTTGACGAACCGTCCTGCTCGGTGGATTCGCTACCTCTGACCGGAATAAACGCTACAGGTTTGTCCCAATCAGGCCAAATAAAACCTGCTGCAGGCGGTCTTTCTTCTCTGCTACAACCATCACTTAGACGATTATCATAGAACCGCGCCGAAGGAAATTCCCTGATAACAGGATGCATTCGATATTGGGTTGTCAGCATTGTTGTTGAGAGCCCATTTGCGATTAATCTTTCAAATAAGGAGATATTCAAACCTCCTTCTTCAGCATCTCTACTGATTACAGTTGGAGGTAATTGACGGTGATCTCCAACCATTATCAGTTGTCTAGCTCCACGCACGATTGGAACAAGGGCACTCGGCTCACTGGCCTGTGTTGCCTCGTCGATTAGGACGATTGGAAATTTCCTTGCGCCAAGCAACTGATGCCCAGTGCCGACATTGGTCGAACAGACGATTTCAGCGCGGTCGAGCGTATCATCGATAATTTTCCTTTGTATGGATTTAATCTCTTTCATATTACGGCTGATATCGCGGTGTGCCATACCTTTCTCCTTGCCTTTCAAATCATGTAATACCGCTCGCATGGCTTGGGTTTCTTCACGAATAAATTCTATCTCACCCTGATCTGGGTGTAATTCCATCTGTGCATCAAGAGTTGCTTCCCTGAGCTGTTCTCTAACCTTTACCGGACGGCCAATTCGAACGGCACCAACTCCGTTGTCGAGCAAACCCTCTAGCAAATTATCAACTGCGACATTGGATTCAGCTGTAGCAAGAATTGGTCCACGCCCCATCTCTACCAATGCTTTGAGCAATTGTACAGCCGTATGTGTTTTCCCAGTACCAGGTGGTCCTTGAATCAGGGTCAATCGACTATTGATCGCGTTTTCTACCGCATCCATTTGACTTGAATCTAGGACTAATTTATCCAATCTTGGGTTTGCTCGGCCCTTGCCTTTACCTTTTAGTTCAGGTGGTAAGGTTGCAGAAAAAACCGGGTCATGAATATTACAAAGCAGTAAATCTCTGAGCACAGTACCCCCTTCGCCCTCGGTAGAATGAAATGTAAACAAAGCTTCTTGCATTCTATCATGAGCGACTCTATTCGCTCCCCTGTCGATACGCCATCCTCCTTTTTTCAAGTCCGAAGGGGTTTCTTTAACGACGATTCGGATTCTAGTTGGCCCGCGGTCAAGCACTACACCCTCGGTCGTTTTTTCTGCCCATGGCCTCGAGTGCGATAATACAATCATGTCCCCATGGCCAAAACGGTGGGGGGGTAATCTACCTCGATCTCTTCCGCTCAAAGTTATGATTTGTTCATCGAAGAAAGTACCAGATTTTTTGGCAGTAAGGTCGAAAATCGCATAGCCTGAACGAATCAACCTCTCTTTATTCCAGGTTTTCCAACGCGCTTCTATCTGTGCGGTTTCATCTTCTAATTCCATGCCGATTAGCCGGATAAATCTGTCAAGATGGTCTTGGCTGCGATAATGACGGGCTACAGGGGAAAGCGGCGAATTATCATTACTAAAAGAATCGAGCCGCCTAACCCGCCCTTTTTTACTCATATGGTGGTGCTAAGCGGTTCTGGTATAGGTTCCTGTCTGTGCTCGGGGGATGGCAAGTATCAAACCGGAGTTCAGAGCCCGAAACCCGTTGGCAGTCATGTTTAGGCGTAACAAGAAGCAAGAAGAAGCGGCTGAGAATGCCTGCCCTTATTGCGGACACGAAAACGAAGAGCGTGTATTGCATTGCGGTTTGTGTTATTACGAATTAAACAAGTCTTCTCGTGAGCAAGGAGAAGCGGTCGACAAAGAGATGGCCGGAGGCATATTTGCTGAGTTGACAAGTGACGAGGATGATTCTTGGGATGAGGGTCAGTCCGTAGAGGTTCAACTCAATATGGACGAGATTTCGGTAGAGGTAAACCAATACGAAATCGTTGAAATCAGCGAGGGGGACGTCGAGAGTATCGAATATATGGCTGCTGATTCAGCGCCGGAATCTTCGCAGACGATCGAACATCGAGAAGTGGAAATCGAAAAGGAAATACTGCTCGATGAAAAAACCAAAGATTACCAGAGATTTGACCTCGGAAATCACGATTTCATGGGCGAGGTTGCCGAACCGGTTCATATGGGCCGTGGAAAACTCGTGGGCGGCGGTGAGATTGAGGAGTCATCAACTGAAGAAGACACCGACACCGACACCGAATCGACATCCCAAGCCGAAGATGGTGTCGAGGCTGAAACGATAGACTTACCTCAACTTCCTGTCGAGGTTGAAACGATAGACTTACCTCAACTTCCTGTCGAGGCTGAAACGATTGACCTACCTCCACTTCCTGACGAGGATGAGATAGATAAAGAGGAAGTCATACCAAAAGGCCCTCCAAAGGCGGATAAGTTACTTGCAGAGGACGATTTGGTAGAGGCGATTATTCCAGTAGGCCCACCAGCCCAGCCCGAAGAGAACCCCTCGTTGGAAAACAAACGTGTCTGGCCATGGCCGGCAGATGAGGAATGGGATAATCGCGATATTCATCGTGAAGTGGTCTCAGCCTTGGAGTCGGCAAAGAGTAATCAAATAGATGAAGCAGGTAATATTCTTGATCGTTTAGGCCCGCATCTTGGTGATGATCTCGAATTATTGTATCATATTGGTATGGTTCTCAAGCAAATTGGCAGAGAGGAGCAAATGCGAACGATGCTTGATGCCGCACAACGAATCAAGCCGCAAAGCGAGCATGTGGCGACTGCGGTTGCACATCTTCTGGAATGAGGTGTCGCATGAGTAAAACACCTGTGCTTGAAATAAATGAGGACTTAGTTCTCAATCCAGCGACACGTAAGGTTCTGCCTCAGGTTATCGATGCTCATAATGAAGATCCAGAAGGAACACTTGCAGCGCTCCCATGGTTGAAAGAGGACATAGAATTCAGTCCACAAATAGCGGATTTATTAATGAATTTGGAATTGGAACTTACCTGGGATGACATTCACTTTTGGGCAATTCAAAGCAAAACGGACAATGTTTTCCACGGGTTTATCGGCTTGGGTAACGATATGCACCTCGCTGCGAGTGCTTACAATCTTGGCTATTGGGTTAGAAAGAGTTCCCGCGGAGAGGGAATCTCTCTCAAGGCCGTGAACGAGGTTTTCAAATGGTTGAGCCAAAGAAAAGACCAAGCGCTGATTGAACTAACGGTTCACCCCCACAATGTGGCTGGATTAGCGACTGCGAAAAGAGTATGTGAGAAGTGGGATGGATTGGCGATAGAGGGCTATATCGGAGTCGAAATCAAAGGAAGAACAGTGCCTCATTTACTCAATTTAATTCAGTTGAGACGGAGTGATGATGAGTGAAACCGGTTTGGTTGACCGTCGATAGTGATGATCTACGACACCTACCTAAGCATCAGGGCCACCCCACGCGTTCAAAACATCCCTATTCAGAGAGGGTATCTATCAAGATGCAACAAGCGATGAAATCCTTCCGTCAATGGTTGGATACGACACGAGTACCCCTGACAATATTCGTAATCGCCGATCAACTTTCAGATGATGAATTCAATAATTGGTTAAGTGACTTAATCGATGAGCACCCCCAAGTCACTATCGGTTGTCACGGGCTAAATCACCGTTCATGGTCAGCATGGGCTGAAGATACGGAGGGCTTTGCAGCTGCATTGCTTGAGGCGATTCAAAGTATTCACACCTTTGCGGGTGATTCTTTCAGGCCCTGGTTTCGTGCACCAGCAGGTTATATCGCACCTTGGATGGCACCAATAATCTCTGAAGTGGGTTTTGAATTGGATTCTTCGATAAACCCCAGTTGGTTGACCAGATCCAAAACTGGGCGCTGGAAAAACTGGCATTCGGTTCGCAAAGCGATAGCTGATTCTGGTTTGATAGAGATGGAATGGCTCACCCATCGTGGATTACCTACATGTGGACCAGCCCTTACCATTCCTTTTCTCAAGGGCAATGCAAGGAGAGCTTGGAGGAGATTAGGGCCCGCAGTCATACAGTCAGAGGCGGAAATAACAGTATATTGGCACATACTTGACCATGCACGCGAGGATGGGAAGTGGTTGCCACCTCTACAAATCGCTAATACGTAAAGAAGAGCAATGGATATAATGGCCTGACCGACGGGACCTTTGAAGGGACCATTGTATATCGCGGTCCAAATGATGCATGCAAACAATAAGTGGTGAGAAAAATGAGTGAATTTGATTATGTCATTAGCATTGGAGGAGCGGCTGGACAAGGCATCGCAACTCCCGGAAATATCCTCGCGCGCCTATTCGCCCGACGGGGCATACACATGTACGCATACAACGCCTACCAATCCATCATTCGTGGTGGGCACTCTTTCCTGACCGTGCGTTGCAGCGATCGTGAAATTCGGACCCATGGCGATACCATTGACCTGATTATTTGCCTTAATCAGGATACTATGAACCGACACCTTGAGCATTTGGGGCCGGGGACTTCAGTCATTTTCAACAGCGACACAATCGAAGCGGGTGAGGCGGCGGATGGAGTTCAACTCTGTCCGATGCCGGTTGGTGAATTAGCCGGTAAGAGGGCAAATAGATTAATGCAGAATACTGTGGCAATCGCGGTTGCCTGCCAATTGATTGGCATTGAGTTCTCTGCACTTGAAGACGTACTCAACTTCCAGTTCTCCTCTAAGGGTGAGGAATTGGTGGCTGCAAACGTAGAAGTTGCAAGGGCGGCTTACGGCCACTCTGCAACAAACTTCAAGCCCGCTGCATTACAAGCGCCACAGCCGACCACGCCGCTAGCGGTGTGGGCTGGTAATCAGGCCTTCGCGATGGCGGCCGCTGGTGCCGGTGTCAAGTTCTACTGCGCCTACCCGATGAGCCCGGCAACAGGCATTTTGCATTGGATGGCGGCCAACGCTCGCGAACTTGGCATCATGGTGCGGCAGGTTGAGGACGAAATAAGTGTCATCTGTATGACGGTTGGTGCAGCCCATTCTGGCTGCCGTAGCATGTGCGCCACCTCTGGTGGTGGATTTGCATTGATGACAGAAGGAGTAGGTGAGGCCGGCATGATGGAGATACCCATCGTGATCGTCAACGTGCAGCGCGCTGGTCCTTCAACTGGCGTTCCTACTAAAACCGAACAGGGTGATTTGTGGCAGGTACTCGGAGCTAGTCAAGGCGACTTCCCGAAACTAATCCTCGCTCCAAGCAGTCCCCTCGATGCCTTCCAGACTATTCCCGAGGTGTTCAACTTGGCTGACAAGTACCAGTTGCCGGCCATCATCATCTCCGACCTACTGATTTCCGATGAGACCTCGACCATCAACCCAGAACTGCTTGATATGTACCCGGTCATCGACCGTGGTGAACTCATCACTGAAGCTGGCGACGAAGCCGGCAACTACGAGCGTTACAAGTTCACAGATAGCGGCATTTCCCCCCGCGCTCTACCTGGAATTCCAGGCTACGAGCACGTGGTCGCTAGCGATGAGCATATGCCCGACGGTGTGCTGATCAGCGACGAGTTCACCCACCCGCACAAGCGCCGGGCAATGATGGAAAAGCGACAGCGCAAGATGGATGGTCTGCTGGCGGATTTACCGCCTCCGGCCATTGTTGGAGACCCCGACGCCGAGGTGACTCTGGTAGGTTGGGGTTCGACCGCCGGTGTCATTCAGGAGGCGATCGAACAACTTGCGACAGCAGGCATCGTTGTCAATCATCTACACTTCAAGTGGCTGGTCCCATTCCATGCTGATGAGGCGACTGAATTGTTGTCATCCTGTAAGCGTACCATTATCATCGAGAACAACTACTCCGGTTTGTTCCACCGCTATCTGCGAGGTGAGACGGGCTTCACGGTGGACGGTCACATCCGCAAGTATGATGGCGAGCCGTTCAAGCCGCATCACGTCGTGGCCGCGGTTCAGGAACAACTCAAGGGTGATGAAACTCTATCTGTGCCATATGAGGAGATTATTGTTTGAGGAGGTGATTGGATGAGTGATACGAATACACAAATAGCTTTGACAGCAAAGGACTTCAAGGGCAAGGTTGACCCTGATTGGTGCCCCGGATGCGGTGACTTCGGTGTACTCAGCAGCCTACAACGTGCGGTGTCGGAACTTGGCCTACAACCACATGAG
>CAUYXQ010000041.1:0-8803 GCA_963577015.1 Candidatus Thalassarchaeaceae archaeon | reverse complement strand
CCAAAGGATTGGTCAAAGAAATATTGAAACTTGGGTCGGCTGGATGTGTAGTATTATCCATTGCTTTATCCAATGTATCTGAGGCGAAATTCGGTATATTGGTGTTATTAAAGCCATTGGTGGTCAAGACATAGGCTCCAGTCGGTGTTGCTGCCCATGCCATCCACGCTCCAGTGGCCCAAGTTGAACATGGTATTGCAACCCCCGCCGCTGTACAAACCGATGCAGCAGTTGCTGTGCCGCCTTGAGTGGTATTGAGGTCTTGGTCAAGCATTCCTACTGCAAAACCAATCTTTGCAATACCCATTGCGCCGTCGATATATGTTCCAGTGGCGCCGATTACCTGAGGCCTAAAGCCAATATTCACTTGTGTAATTGCGGTATCACAAGGTGTTGCTGAATCACTCGCACATGCAAAGGAATTGGTTTCACGATATTGAAGGGTTCCTGCAGTACCATCATGAGAAATTAATTGACGCTCGGTGGTGATGTCGTAGGTAAATGGGCCCATCTTTTCATAGGCTGGTTCTGCAGAACCAGCTAGAACTGCGGCGCTGTTGGTTAAATCATAGGCGTAATAATCACGTGATGTGGTCGAAGTAGTCCAATCTGCTTTCATTGTCGCACACGCGGTATCTTCGCATGCTTCATCCAATGGATAAGTCGCAAAATTATCATCTACGGCGCCTTCTACAGCGCCTGTGGCAACCATAGATAGTAGTGTTACATTCAGCAGTATTACCGCCACGCCTGTCCCAAGTAGTTGTATCTTCATTAAAATCCCTACTCGGGCCTGTGGTAGTTTCGCTATAAGGATTGGTGTCTTTTACAACACCAGATGTGCAAGAGTGAATGTTGTTGTTTATTCTCGATACCATTTTGCCACTGATTTACAGACCAATAAGTCGCCTAGAGCATAGAATACCCCGCATAGAAGCGGTGGATTCCACGCCACCAAAGGGGTCCATGCGATATTGTGAGCCCAAGTCCAATTGCCCAGATGTGTGCCCCAGAGTTCCATTACCAGAGCGACCCAAACCATCATCGCATAGAGCGGAGGTTCATTGCCCCATTTCATGAAAGCGAGAAGGATCAGTAGTAGAACCACACCAGAGGTATCAATGCCGAGAATTAGGAATAAGAGGGTTGCGGGGATGAATGGTGAAACCACCCACCAAGCTCTGTCTCTGGGAATAAATCTACATAATCTCCTACCCAAATCGAAGAGAAACCAATGTCCTGCTGGCACAAAAAGCGGCATCAACCCTTCCCTGTACTCGTATAGATTCCACACCTCGCTGAAAAATAACTCCATCGGAGTTGCAAAAGCGAGGACGGTCAACATCTCGATGCGCTCTTTACGAGCGGCGCCAAAATAGAGGCGAGTAAAGATCGACCAAACTCCAACATCGACGAGGTATTCGCCTTTAATCACCCAGTCAGTGCCGTTCTGGTCGATGAAGAGACCGATGAAGATGGTCAGTGCGTAAAGCGATTCGCGGCTACGCCACCAAGCCGTCATCAAAGGGGCTAATCGCGCTCTGTTTTTAGCATGGTTTGCGGGGTATTGTCGCCAAGTATGCCATCAGGATGCCCTAGGTTTGACTACTTGCCAATCCTCTTCACCTGGCTTTGGGTTTATCCAATCAGGGTCACCTGGCAATATCAAACCATCACCGATAGTGGCCAGTTCTGTAGCCAGTGAACTATGGGTTTGCAGTAATGATTCCCAATCGATGGTTCCGCTGCGTAACTTGAATCCAAGACGCAAAGATCGCCAAGAGCGAGTCGCTCGTTCGTATAATTTCAAATGAAGACGAGCGGATAATGGCCACCAAATCAATACCAATAGCGAGACTAATGGCCATGGTATCTTGGCTAGGGCAGGCAGAATCAGACTCGGTATATTCAAGTCTTGAAGCATCGAATCAGGTGATGCGATAAACCAGCCTACCGGCAAGGAGATGAGAAGCCACCATAGGGGATACATCACCACTGAAAATAATACTTTAACCGAGCCCATACTTGCTTTATTCCCCTCTACCTTAGTATGCCTATTAGTCAGAACTCTAGTGAATAGATATGGGGCCATCGAGCCGATGACTGCACCCCATGAAACCACACCTAGCATCCATGCAATCGACCAAATCCAGTAGGCGAAATTCTTGACCATCGATCGCTTAGAACTACGTTGCTGGTGATTGCTTATCTCCCAAGAACGCAATCCCAAATCCTTCATCTCGTGATGATGTTTGAGAAAATCTCCCTTGATGCGCTCGGTGCGTTCAGTATCATTCAGCGATTGATATTGCCATGCCGCTCTCACACGACGTGAGCCAAGTAGGGCTCTACCGTATGGGATTGGCCCGATTGGAACATTTTCTTTGGCACTGCGATAAACGTGAATCATCCGCCGCGCCCGCCAGACCAATTCTCTATCCTCCCAGGTTTCTTGGGCTTGATTACTGCGGTGCATTTCCAATCCCAATAATTCGGTGATCTCTCTACACCAAGCGCGGTCTGGGGCTTGTTCACCGAATTTCTCGATATCCTCTGGGCTTGGGGCTGGAGTGCCATCTTCCTCTGGTAGTGGCGGAATTGGCAATGGCTCATTGACTTGAAGACTGACTCGTTCTCTGAATTGGTGTTGGTCGGTATAATGCAGACCAAGTGGTACCACGTGTGGTTCAGGTAAACCCTCAAGCCGTGCTTTTCTAATAGCGTGGAGCAAGATTCGAGCAGCCCCGGTTCGCAATCGCACTGGATGGGATTCCATGTGGGATACCCCTTCGGGAAAAATCGCTGCACGTCCTCCTAGCGCTATCGTATCGCCGAGACTCTCTATCAGAGTGGAATTTTTTGCAGAATGATCGCCTTTCTTAGAATCTCCAGCGCTTGTATCCTGGGCACGATGAACCGGCTTTGCGCCAGCAGCGCGCATTATCTGGCCCAGAATTGGTGTTTTGAAGAGGGTATGTTTGGCGGCAAAAGTAAGATTTCCAGGTAATGCAGCCATCATCAGCATCGGGTCTATCAGCCCACCAGGGTGCCAAGTTGTGAACAGAATACCACCCTTATCGGGCAACGTGTCAATGTCGACGAGAGCGATCTCGCGAAACCATGTGTCCATCAAGGCCCGATTAAATCGCCGCACCCGTAAGTATCCTTTCGGAATTTCCATATCCTCGGGGTCAGGGCTCCAGTCCATGTCTGACGATGACCGTCGCGGTTAAGAGAGTGGTCTATGCAACGGTATTGTGAACACAGTTTTTGAATTCTTGTGCATCTGTATGCCAACCAAAAGATGAGAGAACATCCGGTTATGTATTGAACTACTTCATCATGGCGTTACTATGGATGAAGACGAGGTCAGTGATGGTGACGTCCCCAGTCTACTCTGGAAGTGGTTTGGCTTCCAAGGCTGGAAGGAACTCGCGACACGCAAACGAATCGGAGCACAGATTCTCTACAGAGTTTTATTCGTTGCCGGATTCGCAGGCTGTATCATAGCTTACACCTCAGTATACGGTGAGGACCCGCCACTGGCTCCACTCTGCGGTATGATGTTGGGATGGTTCTTAATCTTCCAATTGATGATAAATTTCGTATTCACAGCAGGATCACGTTAAAGCGATTAAGAGCCCTATAGTGGTCTAAAAACGGCATTAAATATCGGTACTTGTACAATTTACAACAGCCAGAGTGCTCGTGCCGAGGGGGGTGCCCCAAATCTTTCCTCTTCAGTGAGTATTCTAAACGCGATACTGCACTACAAGTGAGTAGAAGTGCTCGTGCCGGGATTCGAACCCGGGTGATCGCCTCGAAAGGGCGAGATGATGGGCCGGACTACACCACACGAGCGCCGGTGTGCCGGCCACCCACAAGGTGTTCATGAAGTTTCAGTCTCGATTTCTATTCCATCCCACCATCGCCATGCGAAATATAGGGCGGCACAACCGATTATCAGAAGGATGGCAATAATCAGCTCACGGTCGAGTAGCCACATCATTTTGTCGAGTGCGACCTGGCCATAAATGCCGATGACCAGCGCTTCGAGACCAAATCTCATACCGCGACCAACCAATCCTGCCCAGATGAACGGTTTGACATCCATTTCCCCCATGCCAGCGAACCAACTGAAGACCTTGTAGGGTATCGGTGAGAACGCCGCGATAAAAATCCCAAGAGTGCCGTATTTTAGAAACAGAGCCTCTAGTTTGAGTATGTGCTTTTGACCACCAAATCTCTCGATCAACGCCCGGCCCCACTTCTTGCCAATCCAATAACCGACGATACTGCCCAATACGCTGGAGACCGTGACGATTAACCACAGTAATAGCACCGTGGAGTAATTGCCGCGTTCAGCAAAAAGCATGGGCATGAATACCAAATCTGGCGGTATAGGTTGAATGATAGCCTCGGTAAATGAAATGGCAGCAAGGCTTGCAGGTCCAAATACATCGAACCACGTAAGCACCCCCTCTTTCCAACCCATGGTTGCGCTCGCTAGCGCATCCGGCTTCAATCCTTGCCAATGCGAAGCCATCAAACGGATGTTCTGCAAGGCGAAGTCATGCCGGTGGTCGATACTGCAGCGTTATTGCATTGGCCAATCGAACGCTTGCGCGGTTGTATCGCTGCATATTCTCAACTTCAGGAGTTGGAGCGTTTGAGTCCACCACGGGTGATGCTTGTCGAGGCAGCGGGTCTTGAATGGCGCACTGAGCCGGTGGCTTTAGCGCAGGAAGCAGCGGCAAAGACCGGCGATTTAGCGCGTCTTTCGCAAGTAGATCTTGAAGTTCTGGCTTTGACGATAGCGACTGGAGAGGTCCTTCACACAGATGATTATAGTCTGCAGAATGTGTGCAGGGCTCAGGGCTTGAGTTTCGCGGCTGTATCGAATAAGTCTTCTAAAGAACAATGGCGCTGGCAATTGCGTTGTACCGGCTGTAAGGCTAAGGTTCCTGTGACTAGTAAAGAGCCACGTGATTGTGATATCTGCGGATCACCGATGCTGGTAAAGCGGGCACGGTGACTGATTTAATCTGATTTTGGTGGATTCATCGCCGAATCCTCGGAATCGTCGTCGGAGTCTATCTTACCTTCCTCCGAATTAGCGTTCTCGAGCAATGCTACTTTTTTCTCGAGTTCTTCGACACTCATGCCTGAGGGGTCGAGTCCGACTTCCTTTGCTCTGGAAATGAGCGCTTGCTCAGGTGTTTTTCCGCCTGCGCTAAGGTCTTGCTCGGTTTTTGCCGCATCGATATTGGTCACTTCACCGAGTCCTTTTTGGAACTCACCTTTGGACTCGCCCATCGCTTTAGCTAGTTTTGGCAATCTATCTGCACCGAAGAGGATGAAGAAAATCATGATTAGGGCGAGAATCTCGAAAGAGCCGAAGTTCATAGTAATCAGATGGGTCCAGAGGTGCACACCTTGTCAATGTCTCGGTCTTTAACCGCCTGAAACAGGTGGAAGAAGCGCTATCTCATCCCCTTCGGAGAGTGGAAAATCCTCCTCGACTCTCTTTCCGTTGACCGCCAATGCCAAACCCTGTCCCAACCAGTGTTCTAAGCCCATTTCCTCTACTAAAAATCGCACTGCACTCCCCGCAGGGAGGGTGAACTGGTGTTCCCGTCCGCCCAATTCTTCTGCGAGTGAGCCGAATACCAAGACCTTGACCAACACAGGTTGGCCTGAATAGTCCACTTGATAACCCCTTTCGCACTAGGTTAGTCCATGAGTGGAGCATTGGCTTGTTCGGGATTGTGGAAGTTGTATGACCTTGGTGATGATCCGGTCGAAGCGGTTCGTGGGGTCGACCTCTCAATCGAATCCGGTGAGATGGTAGCAATCATGGGCCCTTCGGGCTGTGGTAAGACTACATTACTCAATGTTCTCTGTGGAATCGACGACCCAAGTGCTGGAGTGGTCACCGTTTCTGGTAAACTATTATACGGTATTTCTGATGATGAGCGCACGGGATTACGTGCGACTCATATGGGCTTTATTTTCCAACAATTCAATCTGCTGCCGGTATTGACTGCGCTTGAAAACGTCGAGTTGCCGCTTCTAATCGGTAAGATAGACGCAGTCGAAGCGCGTATCAAGGCTCGAAAAGCCTTGGATTTAGTTGGTCTAGGCGACCGCTACGACCATCGCCCAGCCGAGTTGTCTGGCGGACAGCAGCAGCGTGTTGCCGTAGCTCGTGCCTTTGTGCACTCGCCAGATGTCATTCTATGCGATGAGCCGACTGGCAATCTCGATTCGAGAACCAGCGTTGAAATCATGGATTTGCTAATCTCGCTGAATAGAGATGAAGGCGTAACGCTGGTTATCGTTACCCACGACGAAGAGATTGCCGCTCGCTGCCACCGAATACTCCACATGTCCGATGGCATGATGTTTGTAGAAGAGGGTTGAAATGCTGCTCGATGCGCTCATTCTCTGTCTGCTGGTGGTGCCATTCACCACTTGGTCAGCCATAGGTATGAGGCATGATTTGGGCCGTCGGTGGTATTTGCTATTATTGGTGATAGGTCCGGTTATCGATGCTTGGTTGGTGTTGATTCTGCTGCAGTGGTTGCAGTTGAGTGGGCCAGCCACTTGGGGCTGCGCATTGGTCACGGCTCTGCTCTCTCACATTCTGATGCAACCTCTGCTTTCGCCGCGACGATTATTGATATGGCGCATGGCGTTACAACAAGTCACTCGCCGCAAACGCCAAACGGCATTGATGATGGCCGGATTGTTAATCGCCTCGGCGATAATAACCTCGTCGTTAGTGGTTGGAGATTCTCTTGATTCGACCATCAAGGATGAGATCGAATCCTCCTGGGATAATACCGATATTCTCATCTATGCCAATGACCGTCGAAGCGGGGTTTCTAAGCCTTTGGACTCTAATTGGACAATTGATTTTGTCAATAGGATTTCATCTCATGAAAATGTCGCTGGTTACATGGCTGGAATCGACACATCTGCTACCGCTACTGGCCCGCAGGGATTGAGCCAACCACTGATGCCATGGTTCGCCTATTCAGGTGGCAAAGAGTGGTCTCTTATCGGCGGCGAAGGCGGGATCGCCTTCGACGATATTGGTCAAGGTGTTGTTCTCAACCAAGTGGCAGCTGATGAGATCGAAGCGGAGAGTGGTGACATCATCGAACTATCATGGTACGTGACCGATGACCAAGGCAAGCGCATCAGAATCGAAGGGAATCTTAGCGTGGTAAAAGTTGTGCCAAATCTTGGCTTAGCCGCTATGGCAGGAACTCGCTCTCCAGCGATGTTTACCACCTTGGCTCTGGCTCAAGACTTACTTGAGCGCGAAGATTCAATCGAACGCATTCGCATCACTCTCGATGATCCAACTGCGGCCAAAGAAGTCGGTGATGAATTATTATCTTTGGCCGATGAAATCACCACCTATTCCGATGTCGGTTACAAATTGGACAAGGATGATGCAACCGGCGTGATTTCGATTTCTTCACAAAGCGGTTTAGGCCGTCTTAGTAGTGAATTCATGGATGTCTGGCGAGAAAACGCCACAAATCTTTCGACAGGAGAGGTAGTGGAGGTCCTGCAGATACCCTTGATAAAAATCAGTCATAAATATCATCGAATACTCTCTTTACCCGATGACCAAATCAACGAAATTCTCGCCGGGGTAGAGGGGGATTGGTACGTTAGTGGTGGTGCGGTTTCCTACCAGAATGACCGCGGTGGTGATTACCATACATGGCAGGTTCCCGATGGAGGACTTGTCGCCGATGTCGCATTGAGCGAGGATGGTTTGCTCGTCGCATCATCGTCTGGTCTTCACCTGATCTCTTCAGACCCGGATACGAAGACTTTAGAATTGAGCGAAGGCGATATCGCTGCGGTTTACAATCAAACTATATTCGTCGATCTAAATTCCACTACAAATGGCTTGAATCTGCCTGCAACGGTCTTTGATGTACAGATGGAGGTGCTTGAAAATGGCACTTGGATTCTGGCTGAAGGACTGCTCTCGAAGACCTTGACTCACCTTGAGACCTCAACGGTCATAACCACGACTGCAAAATGGCTTTCCTCAGCCGATGACAGACTTTTTCTCGGCGATGAATCCGGTTGGCATTCACTTGACGGCAGTATATCATCGCCGCAAAATTGGACCGGCTTGGCCAATATGTTCTTGCTCGATGAGGAAGGTCAACTCACGTTGATGAATAGCACGGGAATTGATACATTAGGGGTGGTTAATGAGCAATGTACTACTGTCTATGCAGCCCAAGGAGGCGATATTTTCTGCACGACAATGCACGGCGTGTTAATCGACCAAAGCGGAAATCTGACCATTCGTTTGCCGCTCTCGGTCGATGTCGCTAGTCTTGGCGAGATTCCACAACTTCTCTTGGCGGTAAATGCATCATTTGCACCAGATGAACACCGCTTGACAATAGCTGATTCGTTGGAATTATTGGGCGATGATGAACTCTGGTTAACCGGCTTGATTCCCTATGCATATGGTGATGACACCCCTTTCCACTTTACCATAAATGGCACGATGACCGAACTAGATGCCCCCGGGCTCGACGAGTTGAGCGACCTGATTATCGGCATGGTCAATCTCAGTGATGGAGAACGTTTGGCCTCGGCTGAAAAGGGTGAGCGTAGTATGCTCATCATTTCGAGTGCTAACCTTACGGTATTGGCGAATTGGCTTGATGGAGTCTCAGATCACAAGGTGATGGGTTTGAATGCAAAGTCGGTCAAACTCGATGCCTTTGAGGCTGCAGAAACAGGTGCAGGCACACTT
>CAUYXQ010000040.1:0-8841 GCA_963577015.1 Candidatus Thalassarchaeaceae archaeon | reverse complement strand
TTGTCGAAGGCACAGGAACCGATGGCGGCACCGACGCAGGTGGCGACAATGGTGATGACGATACTGGCACAGGAACCAATGGAACAGATAACGTAACTGGAAACAATGATGATGATTATGACCCCTTCCACCGCGACCTCAGTGGTAGTGATGATGGAGGACAGGATTCAGGAGCCTTGCTTATCGTAATGATCGCTATCGCATTCTTGGCTGGATTGATCGGTGGTGGCATGTATCTTCTCAACAATTCAGGAAAATCCGAAAACGAATTTACCTCCCTTGAGCAAGCATCACTGATAGAATCAGATGCACAAGAAGCTGTGGCGGCAGATAACTCTGAGCAACAGACAGATGACGATACCCAAAGTGAGGAAGAGTTTGTCCCAGCACTACCTAGCGGACCACCACCAAAGTGAATTTAGTTGTCAGCACTTGGGAAGAACTACCCGATGGAGAATGGCTTGATAACGATGAAGAAGGCGTATACTGGTATCTTGACAATGATGGCAACCACTGGCATTCTACAGATGAGGGATACCGTTTGTGGGATGAATCACAGTGAATTTGTGTGTCCCAAGAATTAAGTTAGTTTTACAGTTGGCATTGATGATGTCAGATGAGATCTGGGTAATTATCGCATTTCTTGTTTTCATGTTGCTATTCGCAGGAGTAGGAATGGCTAGTATCCGAGTCAAGAAAGATACTACCGATGATTATTTAGTTGCAGGTAGAGGCATGCATCCTGCATTGGCTGCACTCTCCGCAGTTTCAACATGGAATTCTGGCTACATGTTCATCGGTTTCATCGGATTCATGTGGCTGATGGGATATTCTGCGATATGGATCTCAATCATATCTACGATAGGCCAGTTAGTTGCTTGGATTTGGCTATTCAAGTACATCCAAGATGAAGGTAGTGAGAGAAATATTCGCTCACTTTCTTCATTGGTTGCGAATGTGAAGGGTGCTCCTGAAGCAAAGATGGCAGCGATTTGTTCGGTGGCATTTCTTCTGATTTATGCTGGCGCTCAACTATCCAGTGGCGGTAAGGCATTATTCGCAATACTAGGATGGGCAGAGTGGGTTGGAATCATCATCGGTTTCGTTCTCGTTGTAGCATATTGTTACGCTGGAGGAATCCGTGCTTCAATCTGGACAGATGCTGCACAATCTTGTGTGATGCTTGTTGGTTCGACTCTGCTATGTTATGTCGCATTGAGTGAAGTAGGCTGGCTTGATGGACTTCACGATTCACTGAACAATATCGACCCCGTATTAACAGCGATTGCACCACCAAATCTTCAGATGGGTTTCAGTTTGTGGGTTTTCGCTTTCTTCCTTGGGGGATTGGGAGTGGCTGGGCAGCCGCAAGTTGTCTCAAGAATCATGACACTCGACTCTGAAGAAGACCGTAAGAAGGCTTGCGTGTGGTTCTTCGTATGGCAAACTCCGTTTCTTGCTTTGATGATTCTCATAGGATTAGCATCTAGAGTGATTTTCCCCGACGAGGGAAGTTTCGACCCGGAATTAGCGCTTCCAATGTTAGCGATGGACGTCTTAGGTCCATTCTGGGTCGGACTGATTCTAGCTTCGATTTTTGCTGCTACAATGTCAACCGCTGATTCGCAAGTTCTTGCTTGTACTGCAGCAATTACGGACGATCTATTTCCAGAGTGGGCAACCGACCATAAGAAAGCAAAAATCACCACTATGGTGATGGCTTTCTTCGCAACCTGTTTATCCCTAGGCGCTTACTTTACCGGCAATAATTCGGTATTCTCACTGGTTGTGCTTGCAGTTTATGGATTAGGTGGTATGTTCATCCCACTAATCATAGTTCGAATGTCTGGATACAAACCATCATCTAAACATTCGATAGTAATGATGAGTACTGCTTTAATCGCGGTCATAGCTTGGAGAATATTGGGATTGAATGTACATATTTTCGAGTCGGTTCCTGGAATGGGTGCCGCATTCATCGCTCACTTCATCATGGTGTTTAAGAATCAAGACCCTTGGTTAGAAAAGCTACCATCAAGGAACAAAATGACTACATTTGGAATTGGAATCCTAATTTTGATCATCCCTATGGAATACTACTATGCAAACAATGCTCCAGTTTCAATGAGTTCATCAAGTCCAGATCCTGATTCGATGTGGAACCTTACTGCAGAGTTTGAATTTTCATATGATGAATTGACAATCGAGATAGATGATGGTTCAACTGCTAGTTTCGATTTCGATGTTCCAAGCGATGTGATTGGCGTCATATTCATGCTTAATTATACCGAATCAAATGAGGGAGGATTTGCATCCCAGTGCGATAATGTTGATTCTAGTTATGATGAAACTGGAGTGCCTGACGCGTTTACAGAATGGAACTTACAGAATATTTCTGGCGAAAATTGCGGTGAAAATGTCCTAGGGGGATTCAGTACGTGGAATTCCTTCACACAGACGGATTCTTACGAAAATCAGCAAAGCGCAATCGAAAACTTAACCGTTGCTAAGGATGATGGTCAGATTGTTTTTAGCGTCGAAGTTGATGTAAATACAGCGACCCCATTAAACGGAGACGGTGGTGAGGAAGTGACAATGTCTGTTAGATACACTACTCTTGTATCGTATGATTTAATCGAGGCTGAATGACATTCCCTCTTTGCCAACTCGCTACTATGCCTGTAAGACGGTTATACTTCTATCTCCAGTGTGTTAACAATTACCAATAGTTGGCAAAAATACCACTAAAATCAATTCTGAGATTGACGACGTAGTAGAACCTCTTCGATCTCCCCGATATGCTGTAAGGTTTTGATTCCCATCATTTCTTCTGGTTCAGAACATGGTAAACCATCGACGCCGAGGCCTGCCGCAAGGCAAGCCCTAACCATCTCATTGGGATATCCAAGTTCGCCCGAGGCGGTGTCGTAGCAGGAACTCTTGGCGTTCCAACGCGTGGATGACATCGGGTAGAGCACTTCTCTAAGCGCTTGTATGCTCGCCCAATAACCACCGACATTAGCCTCACCAAACTCAACTTTTTTTGAACCTTCAAGATGGGTTTCAACCGAGTCGTAAACCACGCCATTGTCATCGCGAATCAATGGTGCATAGGGGTTTGCGATTAGGGTAGTAGGTAAGGTAAATGCCAAATTATTAGCGATATGGTGAGCAAGGCTCAAAGAAATACTACGATTTCTAACCAGCGGCTGGGTGCCGAAGGAAACGTAGACATGCTCGATTTCGGCCGGAATAGAACCTATTGCTTGGATCACAGCATCGCCAGTACCAAGCGCCGTACTTTGTCCAACGATGGTAATCTCACGACCTGATGTAGCGACTTGATATTGCTCGATGCGAGCGGTTGGTACAACGACGATAATCGAGGAAAAATCTATTTCCGAATCATACAACTGATCGATTACACAAAGCAAAGATGGTTTGCCGAGCAAGGGCATCAACGGCTTATGGGTGTCGATTCCTTGTGAGGCCAGTCTACTGCCTTTACCACCGCAGAGCAAGATTGCACAGCATTTGCTATTTGGCACAACTTCCGCCAAAGGCTGTAAGACTTTGAACCCACCACCAATAGGAAGATGTTTGCAGATTCACGGGGCATCGCCGCAGGTTCTACGATTATCAGTAAATTGTTATCACTACTTGATTGGATTACAGAATATCCCAAGTTGGTCCATCAGCAGTATCGGTTACAACTACGTCCATCGCTGCTAATTCGTCGCGAATCGCATCGGCTGCTGGCCAATCCTTGGCCGCTCGTACCTCTGCTCTTTTTACCAGCAATTCTTCGACCTTTTCCGCGATTTCGGCTCGCCTTGGGTCTTCTTCTGCTTCAGCAAGAATTTCATCGCTATGTTTGAGAAGTCCCAGTACCTGTCCCGCGTGTTCCTCGATCCATTCGACACAATAACCCGCATATGCTGCAAGGTCATCGCCATTTATTTCCGACATCATGCGAGACATCTCTCGCATAGCTGCCAATAATTTAGCGATGGCTTCCCGTGAATTGAAATCATCATCCATGGCTTTAGCAAAGTCCGAAGCCATTCGCTCGAGAAGGCCTAATGAGCAGGCCAGAGGCAGTGCTGAGGTAATCTCGGCCCGCGGTAATTGCACCGGATTATCTTCCTCAGTCTGTAGAACTTTTCGATACACGTCCTCAATACGAGCCATATTCTTCTCGGCATCTGCAAGAAGTTGTTCATTCATATCAATCGGCGAACGGTAATGTGCGTTGATTAATGCCAGCCTGAGAACCATTGGATCTACTTTCTCTAGAATCTCTTTGATGGTCCAAAAATTTCCTAGTGATTTACTCATCTTTTCGCCATCGATATTAACGAAACCATTGTGCAACCAATGATGAACCACTGGTTCGATTCCTGTATGGCACTCGCCTTGGAAAATCTCGGCCTCGTGATGGGGGAAACGCAGATCGTGGCCGCCGCCGTGAATGTCGAATTGCGCCCCGAGAATATCCATGCTCATCGCCGTACATTCGATGTGCCAACCCGGCCGACCTGCGCCCCATGGTGAATCCCAAGTTGGCTCGCCCGGCTTAGCTTTCTTCCACAATGCGAAATCCTTGTGATCACGCTTGCTCGAGCCGGTTTCATCGACTCGCCCGCCTGCTCCTTGGCGAACCGCTTCTATATTTTGACCAGTCAAACTACCGTATTTTTCCGGCGCCGAATCAATGTGGAAATAGACCCCATCGTCGGTGACATAGGCGTTGCCTTTTTGGATCAGATCATTGATGATTTCTATCATCTGTTCGACGTAGTCGGTGCAGCGGGGATATTTGTCAGCCCTCAGGATATTCAGGGCATCCATATCCTCAAAGTAAGTAGTGATATTGCGCTCGACCAACTCCCGCCAATCCTCGTCGTTCTCTTGTGCTCTAGTGATTATTTTATCCTCGATATCGGTGAAGTTTTGGATGTAATTCACATCGAAACCAGATTTTTCTAACCAACGATGTATCAGATCAAATGCCAGATAACAACGTGCATGGCCCAAATGACACAAGTCGTAAACCGTTACCCCACAGATGTACATCGAGACCTTGCCCGGAGACATAGTCGAAAAATCGACCTTCTCACGGCGTCTAGTATCATGTACCCGCAGTGGCATTAGCCCGTGGTAGTGCCACATCCATATCAATTAACGCCCAGCAATAGGTTTCATCTAGGCAGTGTGATTCGCACATCATATGAGTGACAAGAGAATTGTAGTCACTGGTGCCAATGGTCACATCGGCAATAACCTGGTCAGAGAACTACTCGATAATGGCTATTCGGTGGTGGCAACCGTACGCGATTCTGCTAAAGGCGAGCCCCTCAAGGAGTATGCAGGCTCTGAGAATCTAATTATCGAAATCGCTGATGTGCTCTCACCGGATTCATGGCAGCGGATAATGCAGGGTGCTGACGGCCTGATTCACACTGCTACCGTCTATTCGACAACAGGAGATGCCCAGATAATTCTCGATACCGCTAATATTGGTGTTGAAAACGTATTTCGCGCCGCTGCTGCTGCCGGCGTTAAGAGAATCGTCCACACCTCGTCAATAGCAGCGGTCGGCTCTACTCCAAAAGGTGTGATCAAAGACCACACCTTTTGGAACAATGGTGCAAACGAACCCTATTCCCGAGCCAAGACCGAAAGTGAGAGACTAGCCTGGTCTTTGGCTGAGGAATTGAATCTAGATCTCAGAGTCATCAATCCCAGTGCAATTATCGGTGGAAGTTTTTCTAGGCCGACCCCGAGTGTAGACTTCTTTGAAGAGGCTATCCAAGGGAAATATCCATTCTCATTAAAGATTCCATTCCCCTGTGTTCACGTCGATGATGTAGCACATGCACATCGAATGGCATTAGAGAATGATGACGCATCAGGCCGCTATATCCTCGCCCCTCATACCAGTTATACAATCGCAGATGTAATGCGCCGCATCAAACAACTATATCCACAGACAAAAGCACCACGGAAAGCTCTGCCCAATTGGCTAGTGCCGTTGGCGGTTTTCCAAGATTGGTTGAGTGGACTCTTTGGCAAACCTCGCACTTTGACTCGCCGGATAGTGAAGGGATTTTTCAATGGAGATTCACTTTATGATTCCAGTCGGGCCGAGGATGGTCTCGGCCTAGTGTGGAAGGATTTCGACACTTGCATAAGGGATACTGTGGAGGAGTTCTTGTGATAGATAATCGATTATTTGCCCGTTTGTCATGGGGATTTCCTGCACTATCAATACATTTGGCAATGCTGGTCTATGGTTTTGGGCCTAACCGCCGCGCATTCCCCTTCTTCATCTCAGAATCTGCTAATCCAGCCGGACCTGAGAGTTGGATTTTCATGCTGGCCATCATATTTACAGGCCTATTACTAACCATTACATCATGGCGATTATACGATAATACCAAGGATTTCGCCATTAGGCCAAAAGTCGCATTTGTAGCAATGATTACTGGGGTTTTCGCCGGGATAAACTTATTTTTGGTCGGAGTTTTCGACATGTACGCCACCATTGAATTGCATGTAATTACTGCGTTGAATCTATTTTACGCCTCACTGCTATGGGGTATTCTCATCCATTTCGGTATTTATGGTATGAATCACCCGCGTTCTAAAAGGCGTTTGATCTACTTAGGAATAGCCATATTCTGTCATTTGGTTATGATTTATACCATGGGCAGGGCGGCTCTCGAGAATCCCGAGGCCCTGTCACCCCCGCTCGACCTGAACCCATTACAACATTGGGTACGTTGGGCTGCCCTAGCCGAATATGGTTTCCTCGTTAGTTTCCTATTATTGCTCTCAACTTATGAATCTGAAATCTCAGGAGAGATAGCCGATAGCGAGGAGTAAGTCGCCAAAATTCCACATCGGCTGTTTGAACTCGAAACAAGCCGCCTCTTCAGCAGTCATCTCACCGTTTTCAACTGCGTACGCAACCAATTCTTCATCGGCTTCTGGGTGGAATTGAACCGATATTATGCCTCGCTCTTGGTCCTTTAGAGCATTTATTTTTCCTTCTTCGGACATGGCAAGAATTTCGGTAGTTTCATTTAATTCTTCATCGACATCGACATGGTCTTCATGAGTGAAAAGTGCGTATTTGGTTACGCCTTCAAGGGTGACCGGCTCGATTACGTTTTTATTAACTCCCTTTTTCAAGCGCTGATCATATCCCTTGCACACGATTTGGTGGCCGAAACAAATACCGATTATTGGAATTGTTGAATCACGTACCATCTGGTCCAATTGACCCATCCAATCTTGATAGTTGGTAATACTGCATTTACTACCGGTGATGATTACCAAATCACTATCACAAATATTCTCGACCACACGACCATAGCCATAATCGACCCTATTATCGGTGTGTGGCGACCACAATAACACCTCATGGTCAGGGATGTATTGGACCATCTTAGCCACCCCCATGCGGCCAAAGGCAGAACTTTCAGCAAGAAGGTCGATGACCAGAACGGTCTTCATGCGCTAGCCTCAACAGCCTCTGATTTGAGCATTTGAATCTTGACATCATTGGCTTTAATCTGCTCCCAAACGATTTCAGCGATATCTTTGACCTCCATCTTGGATTCGATGGTATCCAAGCCGTCAGAAACCATGGTCGAACAAAATGGACAGCCCACGGCAACGGTGTCGGCGCCGGTTTGGGCCAATTCTTTGGCGCGGATGACATTGACACGGTCATGTTCGTCGTCGACCTGTTCTTCCATCCACATCTGTGCACCACCCGCACCGCAACAGAAGGAATTGCGCCCGTGGTTCTCAGTCTCGACATCAACACCGCCAATCGCTGAGCGAGGAGCCTCGGTTTCACCGCCGATCTTCCCGAGATAGCAGGGGTCGTGATAGGTGATTTTTCCATCGTGTTTTGGCTCGGGTAATTTACCCTCGTCCTGTAGATGAGAGATTAATTGTGAATGGTGAATCACCTCGATGTCCTGACCGCCATAATCCTTGTACTCCTTGCCGAGTGTGTGGAAACAATGTGGACATGAGGCTACGATTTTCTTTACTCCAAGTTCCTCAAATGTTGCAAGGTTGGTTTCAGCCAGCATCTGGAAGAGATATTCATTACCGGCTCGCCGCGCAGCATCACCACTACATCCCTCTTGCATGCCGAGGATTCCTACATCCAATCCCGCCTCCTTCATCACATTTATCGTATCGCGGGCAACCTTCTTATTGCGCTCGTCAAAACTAGCAGCACAGCCAGCGAAGTAGATGTACTCAGCAGGTTCTGCCACTTTAACATCGAGATCTGCGGCCCAATCACCCCGCTCATGGGCAGGGATTCCATAGGGGTTAGAATCGTTTTCAAGATTCTCAATCGTCGTCATCAATGGCAGAACAACCTCCTCGACCGATTGGTCGAATTCCATTCGCTCCATCATTAGATGGCGGCGGGCATCGGTCAATTTTGTCACGGGATTGATATTGACCGGACAGACGTCGACACAAGCATGGCAAGTAGTGCAAGCCCATACCGATTCTTCACCAAAACGGGCGATGATATCCTCCTCTGGCTTCTCGCCCGCCAATAAAACCGCATGATGTTCATTGGCATAATCACGCACATCATGAATTATCTGCATCGGGTTGAGTGCTTTACCACTAGCATATGCTGGACAGACGTCTTGACAACGCGCACACGAGGTACAAGCCCAACCATCTATCAGAGAACGCCAGGTCAACTCGGTATAGGAACTGGCACCAAAAGTCTCGACTGTCAATTCCTCCAAGGGAACCGCAGTGCCGTTTTCAGCGACCTCTAGTGGGGTCATCACT
>CAUYXQ010000039.1:0-8863 GCA_963577015.1 Candidatus Thalassarchaeaceae archaeon | reverse complement strand
GATGCTGATCTCCCCTACATCAGTGGAGGTTTTACCGGCACTTGGGCTGATTTCGACGGCACAAATCTCAGTGGTGATAACGGCTTAGATACCGACTTATTCGTCGCTCGCTTGACCCCGACCGGGTTTTGGGTTTGGGCTTTAGCGGCTACTGGTGATGGTGATCAGGTTGGACAAGCAATAGCTGTTGATTCCTCCGGGGACGCCTATGTCACCGGCTTTATCGAAGGTAATTCAATCTTTGATTCAGCTCTACCTCAATGTAAAGGCAGGGATATATTTGTTGCCAAAGTGAATAGTGGTGGAACCTGGGGCTGGGTCGAGCAAATCGAAGGCAGTGGAGATGATTACGGCAGAGGATTAGCAATCGATGCCGACGACAGTATTCACATTACAGGCCAACATTCTGACTATTCTCTATTCGGAATAACCAATCTTACAGCAGATTTTGGACCAGAGGTTTTCGTCGCTAAAATCAGTAATACTGGCATTTGGCAATGGGCGGTTACAAGCATTAGTTCTAGCCAGTCTCTCGAAGGTGAAGAGGGAAATGAGGCAAAGGCTATCGGAGTCGATGCAAGTGGGGATATTCACATTGCTGGCATCTTTCAGGCGCAGATGACTCTCGGAACAATGAACCTCATTAGTAAGGCCCAGGATGATGTTTTTATCGCTAAACTCAATGACCATGGGTATTGGTTGAGTTCGACTTCAGCAGGTGGATTAGCAAATGAAAGCGTCAATGATATTGCGGTAGATAGCAGCGGAATTGCCCGAATCATCGGTGATATAGACCTCTCAACAGAATCTGCTGATTTCGGCCAATTCTCCCTTAGCCCTACGGGCTCATCTTCCGATATTTTTCTTACCAGCACCTGGGCCGATACCGATGAGGATGGCTTTCGTAATTCATTGGATGATTGCCCAGCCACTCCGGGAACTTCGGATAAAGGAGGTATCGAGGGCTGCCCAGATGTCGATGGTGACGGGTGGGACGATGAAAGCGATGAATTCAAATTCGATTCGAGTCAATGGAATGATTCCGATGGCGATGGTTACGGTGATAATTGGGCTGATTCCCTACTCAATGCTTCACGAACTAATGGTACAGGTCAATGGGTAGAAAATGCCAGCAATGTCGATGAGTGTCCTGAATTTGGCGGCAACTCAACCAACGATAGGCTCGGCTGCTTGGATAGCGATGGTGATGGTGTAAGCGATCCCGATGCAGATTGGAATGTAACCAATGGAGCTGATGCTTTTGCAAATGATTCCAATCACAGTTCTGATCTAGACTTAGATGGAATTCCCGATGGGCTTGATGATTGCCCTTCTATAGCAGGGAATGCCAGCGGTGGTTGTCTAGATTCCGACGGTGATAGCATCCCGGATTCACTTGATGAATTTCCGTTTAATGCCAGCGAATGGAGTGATATTGATAGTGACGGTGTCGGTGATAATTCCGATGCTTTTCCCGAAAATGCTGCTGAATGGGCTGATAGCGATAGCGATGGTTTTGGCGACAATTCCGATGCCTTTCCTACTAATGCCACTGAATGGGCCGATATGGACCTCGATGGTGTCGGTAATAATGCCGATGCTTTTCCGACCAATAGTTCAGAATGGATGGATAGCGATGGCGATGGTTATGGCGATAATTCCGATGCCTTTCCCTTTAACATGACTGAATGGTCGGACTTAGATATGGATGGCATCGGTGATAATAGTGATGAATTCCCATTGAGCAATCTCGGTGACATTGGCGCTAATGCTGGTAATGTCGATCCAAATGCCACTGAAAATCAAACTGAGGAGAACAATGAGGATGATAGTTTCATCGATAAGCTCGATGAGCAACTAAACACGGATGAAGGGATGGTTACGATTATTTTAGTCATTGGTTTATTGATTTCATTTGTGGCAATCGTCAAGATTCGTGGCAATTTCTTCAAGCAATCCATGCGCTTTATCGCCGAAGCGAATACACGTGCTGAACTTCGTGAAGCAAAAGGCATGGTCAAGAAAGGTCTGGCATTGGAGAAAGTAGATCGCGATAAATATATTATTCTTACTAAAGCTATTCAAATTCGTAAAAAACTGATGAGCGGCAGACGTGCAAGAGCTAGTGGAGCTGCTGAATTGATGCACACTATCAGTCGTAAAAGCGGGGCATATCACCCGGTCGATGAGGCCGTACACTCCGGGTGGGAGGCTCGATTCGCCAAGGCGGTTAGGGATGATTCCTATGCCATCGATGAAAAGGGCAGTACTTGGTGGAAAGATGGCAAGGGCAAATGGTGGTTCCGACAACCAGGACGTAGTGATTGGATTCGATCTTCAAGAAATCGTTTCTTCAGCGGGACTTCTAGGTTCAAATTACCACTACGGCGAAAGTGAGATTTGCAGTTGCTATCTAGCGTATGTTCAATAACGGTAGGCAATAACGTGGCTCTGATATGGCAGACTACCTAGACAGAATCGGTTCCGGGCTCGTGCTCACACGGCCTGATATTTTTGGCTTTGATTATATTCCCGATGAAATAGTTGGCCGAGATGATGAAAAACGAGAATTAGCGGGTATGTTCATTGGTTTAGCCCATCGCGAAGGTACGGCAAGGGCGGTGGTTACGGGTCCAGTTGGTAGTGGTAAAACCGCGTTGGTCAAAACCTTCTGTCGTGACATCATTCGGCATCTGGTCGGCAAGCGCGACGTCATGTCCGTTCATATCAACTGTAGAAATGCCAATACCGCAACCAGGGTGGTACAGCGAATCATCCAACATATGGACGAAGGACATCCTCATCGCGGTTTGGCTGCTGATGAATTACTGTCGAGCATCAGACGCCTGATTCAAAGTTCGAATCGTCATTTGATTCTAGTTCTTGATGAAGTCGATCATCTCCTTCGCCACTCCGGCGATGACCTGCTCTACAAATTGTTGCGTCTGGACGAGGACCAAGATAGCATCGGTACCCTCTCATTGGTGATGATTAGCCAGGAACAGGTTCTAGATCTACTAGAAAGTGCGGTAATCTCACGAATGGGCCACTCCAGTCATCTTCGTCTTTCAGCATATTCGGAATCGGGTTTACTCAAGATTGCCCAGCAACGCTGTGAATTGGGTTTAGCAAATGGTTCTTGTTCGGAAAATATCCTGAAATTAGTCGCTCAATCAGCAGCATCTACTGGTGATGCTCGTAGAGTAATCGAGTTGCTCGAAGGTGCGGCAAAACGCGCAGAATCCTCTGGCCGTGGCGAAATCTTGCCAAAAGACGTGCAAAAAACAGTTCTGACCTTACCGACCAATGTTGATTCAGACAATATTGTCGAACTTCCTTCACACTGTATGTTGATTCTCATGGGTATCAGTCGCCGGCTCAGAAAAAAAGATAGTTTGACCAGTGGTGAGGCTGAAAATCTCTATCACGTGGTCTGTGAAGAGTATGACCAGAAGCCAAAAGGGCACACAACGGTTTGGAAGCATATCAAGCATATGACCGACCTCGATATCATCGCCACAAAGTACGATAACGTTAGTGATGGCAGGGGTAGGACACTGCACATCTCGATGCCGCATATGCTTCCGTCCGATGTTCAAAGACGGGTTGAGACCTTCATCAAGAAGAGACTGCGCCGCTGAAGCGTGAGATTGGCGTCCCGATGGGGCTATATACACGTCCTATGTCGCCAACTCGTTCAAGAGTTGATTATATGGCAGACGATTCAGGTTTCATCGCAGTTGTTAATGACACCGACCCCGTCAATAACGGCGCCTCATACAATATGCCCATCAGTGGCAATAACCAATCGCAATTCCTTGGTAAGAAAATCGGCGACATCGTCGACGGAATCTTTGTCGGTGATGGTGAAACTATCCTATCCGGCTACAAATTACAAATTACCGGAGGCTCCGACAAGACTGGAACACCAATGCGCAGCGATATTGAAGGCGGGATCAGAAAACCTATTCTCGTCACCCAATCGGTGGGCTACAAGGGCCATGATTTGGTCAGAAAAACCAAGAAAGGAGAGAAGAAGCTTTTCCGCTACAAGCCAGATGGCATGAGAAAACGCCGCAATTTCCGCGGTAATACCATCACCCAATACACCCGTCAAATCAACCTCAAGGTTGTCGAAGCAGGAAATAAGTCGTTAACCGATATCCTGTCCGCAAATGGGGAGAGCACTGAGTGAAGCCGAGAGGCTGTGGGCTCGAGGTGTATGGAGGCAAGGTGGCATGTCAATCAAGCTTCCAGCCCAACCCGTCATCAATATCGGCTTAGTTGGTCATGTCGACCATGGAAAAACCACTCTTACCCAAGCCCTTTCAGGGGTTTGGACCGATACTCATTCCGAAGAACGCAAGCGCGGAATATCGATTAAACTCGGTTATGCCGATACCGCATTCTACAAAACACCTGATGGTATTTATTATCCCTCAGGCCAGCGCCCAGATGGTAGTGCTGATGTCGATAAGGAATTGCAACGGGTCATCTCATTCGTAGATGCACCTGGTCACGAGACTTTGATGGCGATAATGATAACCGGTGCTTCGATTATGGACGGAGCATTATTGATGATCGCCGCCAATGAGACATGCCCGCAACCACAAACCAATGAGCATCTGATGGCTCTTGAAATTGCAGGAATTGATAAAATAGTCGTTGTGCAAAATAAGATTGACTTGGTCAGCAGTGAAAAGGCGATGGAATCCTATGAGCAAATCAAGAAATTCCTCAAGGGAACAATTGCCGAGGACGCCCCTATTATTCCAGTTTCAGCCCACCACGACGTTAATCTCGATATATTGATACACGCTATTGAAACTGTGATTACAACTCCAAAGCGAGACCCTGATGAGAGGTCGGTAATGCATGTAGCTCGTTCATTCGACATCAATAGACCTGGCACAAGACCTGCCAAATTAAAGGGCGGTGTAATCGGTGGAAGTATCGTTCAAGGTAACTTTGCAATAGGTGACGAAATCGTCATAGGCCCGGGCAAGAAAATCGGTGAGGGAAAGAAAGTCCATTACGAGCCGATTACTTCAGTAATCTCAAGTATGAAAGGCGGGGGTCTTGATTTGGATAATATGCACGCAGGCGGTCTTTGCGGAATTGCTACCCCTCTCGACCCTTCGATTACCACCGCCGATAACCTCAGTGGCCAAGTGATTTCAAAAATGGGAGAACTGCCTGATATATTGAGTGAGATTTCACTTGACATCACCTTGATGGAAAAAATGGTTTCATCTGAGGGCGAAAAACCTGAAGCGGTGATGCCGTTGAGAAATAACGAGATGTTGATGTTAAACGTTGCAACCGCAACTAGCGTAGGCGTAGTGGCAAATGCCCAAGGCGGTAGGGCAAAACTCAATCTTAGGCTACCGATATGTGCCAACCAAGGCCAACGCATCTCTCTTTCAAGAAGAGTGGGAGCCAGATGGCGACTTATCGGCTACGGCACCATCGAGTGATAATATGCAACGAGTATTGGTCGATGCCTGCGGATGGGTCGCTGTCGTCGAAGCAGGTATCAATATCGACATAGCACTTGCAGAGTTGATTGGCCCTGCAGAGATCTGTGTTTTTCCTGCGGTAAAAAAAGAGATTGAAATTATCGCTAAGAACGGAGGTGATTCGATGCTTCTACCCCTCCTAGATGCTAGAGCAACTATCATCGAAGCAGATGCTGAGAGTGGAACCCATCCGGATGACCAATTATTCGATTTAAGTCTCAAAAGGAAGTGGAGAATACTCACCATCGACAAATATCTCAAACACAGGCTCGCTGATGCTGGTTTATCATGGATAGAAGTGCAAGGGCGCAAGCGTTTAGTCCTGCTCGACTAAGGCAAGGTGAATAATTCATCATCACCATGCCCATCTAATAGTCCTAATTTTACCGCGGCGTCAATCCAAGCATGTGCGTAATTTATCGCAGCGAATGCGCGCACATAATCGTCATTATCTCTGAAAAAGCGAGCATCGGATGAATAATCATCAGCCATTCTCATCAGTATTGACAATTGCTTTGACTCCGCACTGCCCGGTTGGTGTATGGGTGTGGCTTTCGCCCTAGCCCTGCTTGTCAACTCGAAATAATGTTCAACCTTCTCCTGACTGATCACTTGTGACTCAACAGTCATGTATCCTCACGTTCCCGAATTAATAAACGCTTGACATCCTCAGTTCTCCCGAGGGTCTGATAGAGAGTTATCGCCAATGAGACCCTACCTTCTTCCTCAGCCGTACGCGCCCGCTGGAAAATACGCCTACGCTCATCCCAATCACTCGCTACCTTAGCATCTGCAACCATCTTTTGAATCAATGAATTCTTGAGTGCGGCAAGATGTGGAGCATTCCAATATCTAAGCAGCCCTTGACGATTGGCTGTGACCATAGTATCGGGACCAAGCCCGACTAATAGGTGACCGAGTTCCTTTCCTAGTACCGTGGTTTCCAATTTATCAGAAGTATCGATTCCACTTATATTGGTCATTACGCCATCAATACCCAACAACCACCAACCATCACCACCACGGATGGCAGATAGTGGCTCTATAGAGGCATCTTGGATTTTCTCAAGCGAATCCCAGCCGAATGGGTGTGGTATTCCTTCCCATAGAGATCCGTCGCTCGATTGTAAAAGGCAGCGGCCATCGAACATTCTGCTAACCCAACTCCAAATCCTCTCTTCCAATACCCGTTGCGAATCCTGTTTTGCCAATCTGGCGCAGCGCAGGCGACCGCCGTCGTCTTGCCAAAGTAGATGTTCACGGTCGAACCAACCCAATAATCGACGAACACTACCACTTGCTAAGCGCCGTAATCCCCTACCCTCTTCGTTGAATAGATGCAGATTTCCCTCGCGACAGGAAAGTATCCAACCGCCTCCGGGGCGTGCCAAGATATCGCTGAATCCCCCCCTTGTGCTCCTTCCTTCGGTGACCCGCAAGCCATCACTTGAATTTACCACAAAGAAACCATGACCGCATAGTACCCCAATTTTTCCCGAGTGGAATGCTGCTGAGTGGATTAAGAACGGCATTTCTTGGCGCCAACGCAAATTGGCATCAAGATCCAGTAATTGTAATTCAAGACCTGAGCAAACCACCAAATCATTTCCTGCAGCGACAAGACAGGACAATTTATCCTCTGCTTGCCATGAATGAGTTATACTCCAACTCATTGACTCACCTCCAGCATGCCCCAGGCGATCAATTGGGCTCTAGCATCATTGGTAAGCGAGAACTTTCTTGAACGCCCTTCCTGGCGAACTTCAAGAATACCAGCCCTCTGCAGGTGATTACAGATTTGAGACAGACGTGGTCTTTTTACATCCAAACTATCTTGTAACCTCGAATCCGATGGCGAAAAACTTCGCTCTGAAGCCACTTCAACCACGATGGATTCGGTTTTTGAAAGGTTGCGCAATGTATTGACATCGATTGGAAAGCTGATTTTTTCGCCTACGACCGGTTGACGAAGTGCGGATAACATCTCAGAAAGTCGTGCTTTTGAGGCTCTGCTCATCAAATGGAGCATCTCTTGGATTAAACCACCATCCTCGGAAGACGGTTGCGCTGATGGTGCGTCCTCGTATATTTCAGCCGATTCGATGAACGGTTCAGGGTCGATGGTTTCTCCATCTGAAGTGAACGATTTATCTATTATATCCTCATGAATTGTATGCTCGATTAGTTCGGCCCCTTTGGCCATCCACAGATGAGTGCCATCCTCACTACCGTTATCACCTGTGTTCTCATTGGATAAACCAAGAGTTGAAGGTTGCATCGTCACATCACTACGGTTGATACGATTACGACCAATTAGACCTGAAAACGCACCACTACCTACCGCAGGGGGCGCCAATACCGGTGGCGGAATTGCCATCGGTTCTCGGTCCATCATTTCCATATCTAGTTCGAATGCGGGAGTCTTTTCTGAAATAGCCTCTAATTGCTCTTCATCTTCTTCATCTTCCGGTATATCCATAATTGGTTCTTCTGGCCTAATAACGGTCTCCTGTGGCAACTTTCTCGGCCTTGAACGTTCTTCGTCAACCATGTCTCTGAGAATACGAATCACCCTGCCGACCTGGCCATTGGTCTTATCCATCACATAATCAAGTGCCTCGCGATTCATTTCCCATGCCTGACGCGAAACCGAACCGACCCTTTTTTGCGCTAATGTAGAGACTTCATCTTCACTTAAAGTCGATAGTTTTTCTACGTGATCAAACCTTTCCACTAAACCTTCAGGCCATTCGAGGCGTTGGTCTGTAGTAAGGGTGACCACTACCAATGCCTGCATTCGCTCCAAGGCTGCGATTAACCTTGAAATCACCTCTGAGAGTCCCTTGCCATCAGCACTGGAGAAATCAAGAGCTATCAGTGGCATTGGGCCCTCGCCATAGGTGGTTGATTCGACGAGACGGTGGACGATTTGTTGCCTACTCGATGGAATGTCAAAATCGATCAATGCAGCATACATCTCATCGAGTATACAACGAGTGTGATCAGCCTCTGGATACATATCGATATGGACGATTTTGTCAACCTCTTCGGAAAGACAGCGCAGTAAGGAGGTTCTCCCGCTACCTCTTTCCCCGATCAATAGAGAAAAACGTGCAGCCCGTTGATGGAGAAATCTAGCCCACCTTGCAGATATTGCATCACGGCCTATGAGGAATGAAGATTGACCAGGCTCAAGCGGTCTGGCTTGGAAGGGGTTCTCCTTAAGCAAGGGTAGACCAAGAAGTGGTCTCTCTTCAACCATGACCAACAGCAGTTTATCTGAGGTATATGATGTTTCACTGATTTATAGCGAAACTGACCTGCGTTAAGACATGTTAATCGCT
>CAUYXQ010000038.1:0-8899 GCA_963577015.1 Candidatus Thalassarchaeaceae archaeon | reverse complement strand
AGCAAGAAAAATAAAATAATCTGAATGTTTTTGTAGCTACATTGAGTGTGAAACTATGGCTGATGATTTCGTTTTGGAATTGTGTGGTAATAAGGCTGCATGGCAGGTAGTACCAGATAAGATATCGTCTATCGTCCTTGAACAAGTAGCCGATAACATCTCAAATTCAGGCTATTCAGTTGGCATTAGTAATCGATTGTGTTGGACTTTTACCGGGCCTGCTGACCTAACGCTTTACCCGAGTGGAAAATTACTGATAAAGACCCAAGACAGGGAAATAGCTCAAAAAATTGCTGAGCAACATCTTACAGAATGGGTTAAGTGATTGAATGATTCCTGAACGGTTCATTGATTTAATTAATGATTTACAAGCGGTCGTATACCCGACTTCGACCCTTCCCGCTTTGGGTTGCTTACCGATAGATTCTGCTCTTGATAATTTATTTAACATTAAAAAACGACCTAAAGATATGCCAGTGAGTCTAGGTGTTGCGTCGCTCGATCAAGCTAAATCGCTTGTAGTGATTCCTGACAAAGCATTAGCCCTTCAAAAAAAACTCCCTTTAGGGGGCATAACATTAGTTCTTCCTTCATCTGATACCGATTTAGATTATCGATTGGGGGGGACTCATGTCGCCATCCGTGTTTTTTCACACCCGATTGCCCGCGAACTTGCAAGAAGAGTAGGCCCTATCGTTGCCACCAGTGCAAATATTTCCGGGGAGGAGGTGAAAATTAATTGCAACGAGGCGGCTATTAGCTTATTATTGCCTGAAAATTACTGCGTATCAGGTTTATGCAAGGGCGGTTTAGGAAGTACCTTCGTCAAGATTGACAATAAAAAAGATAACGATGAATGGGTGGCAACTGTTATCAGAGAGGGCATTATACCTATTGAGGACGTGAACGAATGGTGGACGAATCCAACATGAAGTTCTGGTGCGATGCAGGGCATGTTGCGCGCCGTGCAATCGAGGCGATGAGAGAGGAGATGACCCCTGGCCGTACTTGGAATGATATCATTGAAACCGCTGAGAGGTTCATCCGCCGTAACGGAGGGAAGCCTGCCTTTCCCACTACAATCGCGGTAAATGATATGGCTGCGCATTACACTACCGATCATGGTTTGACTGGATTGGAATCATATGATGATGAGATGATCTTACAAAATGGAGATTTGGTGAAAATTGACATCGGCGTACACATCAACGGCCATATCGGCGATAATGCCCTGACGGTTGAAATTGGTAATCTCAACAAACACACCGAGCAAATTCGGGCTGCAAAAGAATCCAGAGATTCTGCAATCGAGATGCTTCATCCGGGAACACCGTGGTGGAAAGTCGGTGCTGCTGCCGCCCAGCCGAGTCTCGATGCAGGATTTCAGCCGATACGAAATCTCTGCGGCCATCAACTAAAACCATGGGAACTTCACGCTGGAGTAAGTATCCCTTCCTATGCTTGCGGCAAGGATAATCCGGGGTTCAGCGGTGTGGTCGAAGAAGGAGCATGTTATGCCATAGAACCATTCAATACCACCGGTGACCAAGGTTTAATCGAAAATGTAGGTCAGGCTAATTCTTCCAACATCTACCGCGTAACTGGAAATACCAGTTGGCGCAAAGCCCTATCGAGGAAGCAACTCAAACCCCTCGGTGCACAGATGGCTCGTAATTTTGAAGATAGATATGGTACTCTGCCATTTGCTGAAAGATGGGCCTTTCCAATGTTGGAAAAACCATTCCCTGAAGCTGATGAAGCGAGTAGGCAATCGAAATGGAATGCCTTGGTAAAGAAATTGATTAGTATTAGATTCCTTGAAACATATCATGCGTTGAGTTGCGCAGATGGCGGGTTGATCGGTCAATTCGAACACACGGTGCACGTGACTCCTGGTGGTCCTGAAATTCTAACTGTGGAATGAGAATTATCCCCTTTTTCGGAATAAATATAGGACAACCATTATCTCTATTCAGGTCTTCGCTAGACACGAACAGGGCTGTAGGTTCTCGTTGAGTGCATCCCATCCCCTCTCCGTTGGCTCTCACCCTGTTCACTTCTATTTCTCCTCCGACCGCGAGGTTTTTTCCCTTTAAATCGGGGTTATTTTTTACCCCTCAGGGGTGAAAAAACTTTTATTTTTATGTATGGCAAGTCCGCAGTGTGGCATTCATCCGAATAATTCTTGATGCATGTAGCGGCACGTATATATAGGGCCCCATTTATCAAGAAGTCATCCCCTTCGGGGGAGGAGGACAAAAAATATGAAGAACGAAATGAAGAATGAAGAAGCAGTCAGCCCTGTTATTGCTACCATCCTAATGGTTGCAATTACTGTGGTACTGGCAGGAGTACTGTACGTGTGGGCATCTAGCCTTGCTGGTGACAGTACTGGAGACACAATGGACACCTATGTATGGAGTGCAACAGATGGAGCAAACGGCGACACTACAAGTGCAGCCGAGGAAATCCTAGTGCGCGTACAGATGGACGGTGGCCAAGAACTGAACTGGGGAGTAGTCGAAGTATCGATCACCGTTAACGGCGACACCCCTCAATCATGTGGAACTGTAGCTGGAGCAGGTTGCTCGTACGATAAGTACCAGGGATCTGGAGACGCTGAAGAGTGGTCAACTGGAGAGGGAATTGTTATCTCCGAAGGAACTGACGACATCTGTGACGGTAGCGGAGCATGCTTCGTTGCAGTGAACATCGTCAAGAAGGGCGCAGGAACAACCGATGACAAAACCATCGGAACTGTTTCGGCTTCTGCTTGAATAGTGAAACACACTGAATGATAAGTAACGAGTTCAGACTCAAATTGCCTCTCGGGGAACTTCGGTTCTCCGGGGGGCTTTTTTATTTTTAATTTATTCATTCGCCTCTGCTAATGCTTGGCGCACATCTTCATGCTGAGCCCACATATGCAAACTATTTCCGCGTAATGCTTGAAACATCGCTGCATTAAGATGTTCCATCGCCACCAATACCGTACCCAAAATCGATAATAATGGTACTCTTACTCCATATCTCATCAATAGCCATGAGAGAATGAAAAGACATTCTAGCATCAATGATGCAAAATGAAGTAATAACTCGGTATCTTGGCCCATTCCAACCATGATCACACTGAAGTTACGAAGTAAAGCAAATAGGATTACTATCAATAGCAATAATGGGGAAATAATCATCATCCAGATTTGCATTCTCAAGATTACAGCAAACCGACCTAATTTCGGGTCGAATAACTTTTCGCGCTTTGTCAATAGATGACGAATCAATCCCTGTGCTCTCCTCACCTTTTGTCGGCGTTGCCCCAAGCGAGTCGAAGGCATATAATCTGTGAATTTTAGTTCTGGGTCTTGAATTGCTCGGAATCCGGCAAGTCGAACTGCAGTTGCTATTTGCGCATCGTCAGCGTTCGACATTATATTCAAATCCGTAGATTTGACTAAATTTGAGCGCCATACCAATAACGAGCCTTCAAGAAAAGGAGTACTATCATGGCACGATTCGCCGTAGCGAATCATGGAATACATATCCCTATGACTTGCTTCACCTGATAGGTTACCACTCCTACTTGGAGTTGCACCAACTGCACCAATCGTTTCATCTGCAAACCAACTCCTCGCCTGGACTAATGCACTCTCAGCAAAAATAGCATCTGCGTCAGTCATGGCTATCAAACCCTCGAAATCAGATAAATGGTCCAATGCCTTAGCAACAGCAGCGGTTTTTCCTTCTCTGGAACTGAGTGTAATTACTTCACTCGAGATAAATGAAGTTGGGTTTTCTTTCAGCCACTTATTGACTGCTTTGATGGTATTGTCCGTCGATGCTGAATCGATTAATAGAAGGGATGTTTTTACTTTTTGTTTAGCGAGATTGGTCAACTTTAATTCTATTACTTTTTCTTCATTCCACACCGGAAGTAATACCATGATTGGTAAGTCGACTTTGTCCGTAGGAATCTCAAGCGGTTTTTTACTCCAACGCCAAATATTCAAGCGATGAATTACAAATGGTGCAAGGACAAGCCCTAGGCCTACAAACTCAGCAATGGCCAGTGCCAACGCCATCATGGCCCGCTTATCGTACTACCCCTATTGATGATGATGATGGATTGATGAAGTACCAAGGCTATTGTGCTCGCACATTCTGGGATTCAACATGCCAAAGGTTCTCCACGTTGGGCCGCATCAAAGCCAAGGTGGAATGGCAACGGTGATGAGGTTACTAAATTCTCATCCACCCGAAGGGTGGCAATCCGAATTACTATCGTCACATTCGCAAAAAGGAATTTTCTCAAAATTATCTGCCTGGTTAGGTGCTAGGCGTTATTTGAAACGATTTTCGACTAAATTCGATGTTGTGCACATTCACTGTGCTGCAGATTTTTCATATCGTAGAAAGGCAAATCTAGCAAAGATTGCTCAGAAAAATGGAGTTCCTGTTGTGTTTCAAATTCATTCCGGTAAATTTGATTCATGGGTTATGGGCCGGGAAAAACGGGTAAAAAGGTGCTTAACACCATATTCTATCGTGGTTTTATCGGAAGGATGGAAAGAAAAACTCAGCCCATTAATTGGAGATGTGGAAGTAGTAGTCAATCCCGTCGATCCAGAAATAAAAAATTTGAATAAGACGCGGGAAAAGAAGTCGATGCTATTATTGGGCAGACCTGACCCGGTAAAAGGACATCGTTTCGCCTTCGAATTGGCTAGAGAAATGCGCGATGATGGTTGGACTCTCAACGTGACAGGAAGTGAACACCAAGAGGAGAATGTCGAAGGATTGGGCTGGATTAGCGAAGATTTGAAGTTTGAGTTATTGGCCAAAGCAACCGTATTACTGGTCCCCTCTTCTCATGAAGGTCAACCGATGGTAATCCTTGAAGCGATGGCTGCTGGTTGCCCTATCATTGCTTCTGACAAAGTTCCAGACCTAGCAAGTGTTGTGGTTAAAGCTAAATTTGAAAATATCGATGAGTGGCGTGCTGCGTTACTAGACTTGAAACCACAATCGATGGCTGATGCGATTGCTAACCATTCTATGAAAGAAGTCTCCGCTGCATGGGGATTACTCTATGCTGGGATTAAAATAAATCGTTGAAAACCGCCACGAATTTGTCTTTTTCGCTTGTTGATGTTCTTTCCAATTTTACTCTTTCCTGTTTAAGAGAGATCAATGCGTTTTTCAGTGCCTCGGCGTCATCCCATGCTACTGCTAATCCAAGGCCTTCTTTAGTGCAAATATCACCCATCAAACAATTTGAATTGACTATACTGGGAATTCCGTGTACTGCTGCATCAAACATTTTCACCGGCAATGCGCCCTGTTTGATATTTCCCCGCATCGGGTTGTACATTGCAAACATCACATTGACCTCTGCCAATATTTCACCGAGTTCACTTTGATTGAAATGCCCTTTGATCTCAACATTAATTTCTCCTGAATCCTGAATCTTTTGTAATAATGACTTTATTTTTTGAGCTTTGGTTCCCTCACCAGCAATTGATATCGAGGGTCTTTCGGCTATCGGCATCAGCATTATAGCGTCTACTAATAATTCGATGGCTTTCAAATCGCGTAGTCGACCAATATGGGCAACTCTCCACTCAAGTTCTTGAGACAAATGTAATGGATTTGTTGCAGCCGGTCTATTTTCTACGACGGTGGACTCAAGCCCTCTTGCTGATAACCACTGCTTGAATCCGGGGTGGTCATGATCTTCACCCGCTCCGCTACTGGTAATGATTTGAGTTGCTAAATCCGCCCTTCTCAACATTTTTTTAAGCATTATTCGGCTGAGCAGTTTTCGAATAGTTGATTTGGGGGCCGGCATTAATATCCAGGTATGAGCAAGGTCATGCATGTCGAAAATGAAAGGTACTGAGTGGCGGTTTCTCAATGAAATCCCGACCTTCAACGTATCTGCATCATGGCAATAAACAAGATCGGGGGGGGATTCAATTAGCGTTGAAATTACTTTTCTGCGGAATTTTCTCAGACCAAATGCGGTTTTTACCATCCCGCCATATGGTATATCTCCCAACTGATGACGAATTATTGTAAAACCGTTTCTCTCTGTGGATTTCGGTGAGGATTGAGAGCGGTCAAATGCATGAATCATCACTTCATGCCCCTCTTCTACAAGCCATTTAGCGGCCCTTTCGACCCGGGGATCTGGGGCACAAGCATTAGTGACAATCATTGCTATTATTGCCATAATTCCCCCTCCGATATTACTCATCGATTATTGAAATAACCAATTCATCTAGAGCATCTACCGATATCGACCAGTCGATATCCTTTTCTGCTTTTTTTCTTGCTTTGACCTGTAATCCACGTACCGTCTCGATATCTAATTCCTGTAGCCACCTTACTGTATCAGAGATTAAATCTGTTTCCTCGAATAATTTCACGAATCCATCCGTGTCATTCATTCGGTGGCCGGAGTGGTCGACCCCGGCTACAATTAGTCCACTGGCAAGATATTCGGAGAGTTTTAACGGACTTGCGAGATTCCAAACTCTATGTTCTGGCATCGGTAAGATTCCAATATCATAACTACCAAGCCTATTTGCAAGGTCTTTTTGTTCAAGCCGAGATGTGACCTCAAGTCCATCTATCTGCAGAGCCCTTAACTTATCGAGGCAATCACCTTGGCCATGAATATGAAGTTGAATGTCAAGACCAACGGATTGCGCTTCTCCTAATAGAGATGGTAGGGACATTATTGCTCGATTTTTATCTAGGCTGCCGTGATAAACCACATGTAGTGTTGTATCCTTTTCTTGAGGACGGAATAAGTCACAATCCACTCCTGCTTGAATAACCTCGATCTTTGACGCAATTGTATTTGTGTTTTCCATTACGAATTTCTTGTGAGCAAGTGACACTGTTGTTCCATAACGTGCTTTATTCCAAGCCTTCTTCCAATACGGCCATTGCATACGCGCAAATAACCCTCTATACGCCGGTGGCCCTCTATCGATGAGAATTGTTTTTCCAGAGAATTTTTTCATCAATGAGCCCAATGGCCAATCGATAAGTATTACTTCGGCGTTTTCTATCTCACGGATTTTTCGTGCTAAGGAACGTCGAATACTAAAAGCCTGAAGACCTCTTATTTTACTACGTGAAACCTCAACGTGATTGAATTGTACATCCTTAACTTCGCCGGGCGAATACATGATTACCTTATGACCTTTTGACACAAGACCATTGGCAAGATTAATTTGAGTTGTAGAGCAAAGATCCATTCCCAATACACGTGAAGAGAGCCATGCAATTTTTACCATGATTTCACCTATTTTCACCGGGGGTCCTTTCCACCATCGCCTTGGTGATACCTCGTGCCTTCCCGTTGAACATACCTTCGCTCGATTTAGCCATCGAATTGATGAATGATTGACTCTGGCCTTGAGTTCATGGGATGGAGCAAGGACTTCGCATCTAAAGCGGATTCATGCGATTTAACGATTGGCGTTATTGGCCTTGGTTACGTTGGCTTGCCGACAATCATAGGCTTTCATGATGCCGGATTCGAGGTATGGGGGGTTGATATCTCTCAACGAACCGTAGATACAATCCTTCGGGGTGAAAACCCGACTGGCGACCCTGATGTGAATGATATTATTCCAGCCCCTGACAGTAAAGGCTGGAATATCACAACCTCAACTGAAGAAGCGGTACACAATTGTGATGTGTTGATAGTCACGGTTCCAACTCCAGTGACCGATGACCTCAAACCAGATTTATCCTATGTGAAGAATGCTGGACGTTCTGTTTTCAATGCAATCACAAAAGGTTCTCGTACCGTTGTTATTCTCGAATCGACTGTTTATCCAGGAGTGACCGCCCAAACATGGTTACCTGAGATTGAAGAGGCTGGAATTGAAATCGGTGTAGATGTCGAAATTGCCTATTGCCCTGAAAGATTCAATCCTGGTGATTCCGAACACGGAGTCAGAACTGTTGCTCGTGTTATTGGTTGTGCGAATCAGGAAGTCGGGGAAAGTTTGATTCCTCTTTATTCAAAACTAACAAGTGAAAATGTTAGTTTCGTTGGCGATATCGAAATAGCCGAAGCGTCAAAGGTTATTGAAAATGTACAACGCGATATCAACATTGCTCTGATTAATGAACTCGCACGTATTTTTCCAGTTCTAGGTATCGATGTCGAAGATGTACTCTCAGCTGCAGCTACGAAATGGAACTTTCATCGCTATACACCGGGTGTAGGTGTTGGAGGACATTGTATCCCAGTCGACCCTTATTATTTGATTCAAAGAGCTGCTGATGTTGGCGTACCTACCGAATTGATTACTGCAGCAAGGGCAGTTAATCGGACCATGCCGATTCATGTTGCCGATATGCTAAATGAAATCCTATATCGAGCTGGGGTTAAGGCTGGTGAAGGGAGGATCCTACTATTGGGTTGGTCATATAAACCCGAAGTTGGCGACCCACGTGAAACACCAGCTGAACCTTTATTTGAGGCGCTGAAAAGTAAAAATATAAAAGTTGCTTCATGGGATCCACATTTGGTAAAAAGTGACTTTCCTTCAGGGGTCGAAGTCGTTGAAAATATCGATTCGGCAAAGGATTTCGATTTGGTAGTACTCACTACTGCACATAGGGCGTGTTTGGAATTAGACTTTGAAAAATTAGCTTCAAGAATGCGTAATGCGATCTTTTACGATGGCCGTAGGGTAATGGATCTTAATTCTCTTCAAACCATGGGTTGGCAAACCCACGCTGTCGGTCGGCCATAATAATTGGTAAGCAATGAAAACACAGAAATGTAGTATTTCCATCGTACGATATGGGCCGCATGGATCGTTGGCGTATTCGGCAGGCTTTCAACTCGGGCCGTTGGAAAGCTGCTAGAAGG
>CAUYXQ010000037.1:0-8968 GCA_963577015.1 Candidatus Thalassarchaeaceae archaeon | reverse complement strand
AAGCGCTGCATCATTGGAGCAGACAGAATCTGCTAAACACCTTTAATCTGCGTGACGTAGCCTGGCGAAATCGACTCCTTGAACGCGGCAATGCACTATTCATCGATGCCATCAAGCACTTGCAGAGACCATTCCGATAACCATGTCGGGGGCGGGGGCTGTGCCGTTCCTGACGATGTTCACTGCAACGAAGCATGCTCCGCTACCGTCACAGATGTCGTCAGTTCCTTCGGAGATAACAATTCCCTCTCCAGTTGACCACTCTTCAGCGTCTCCAGATCCCTGGTACTTATCGTACGAGCAACCTGCTCCAGCTACAGTTCCACATGATTGAGGGGCGTCGCCGTTAACGGAAATCGAAATCGCGACTACTCCCCAGTTCAGTTCACTTCCGCCGTCCATCTGTACGCGCACTAGGATTTCCTCGGCTGCACTTGTAGTGTCACCGTTTGCTCCATCGGTTGCACTCCAGACGAAGGTGTCTAATGTTTCTCCAGCATTTTCATTGTAACCACTGGTATTAGCACAAAGAATAGTGACTAGATCAACTCCCGTGCCGCCATTGGAATCGGTAGCAATCAATGCTACTGCGGTAGAAAGTCCTTGCTCACCATCAATTTCAAATGTAGAAAAGGTTGAGTTAGCCAAACTAACTGCAGTAGCTCCTGAGTTTGAGGTAAGTGCGATGTCAGTGGTGCCATCGAGATTGGTATCCCAACCGATAGCCATGGTATCGCCATCGAGATCAACAGCGCCATGAAATAATGTACCGTTGCAATTTCCTCCTTCATCTTCAAAAATCCCAACAGGGGCAAATTGGAGCAGTGTATTTCCTTCGACGATTGGTGCGTTATTGGTAGAGGTTCCTTCTTCGGCAGTAGCATCGTCAATCGGACCATCATCTTGGAGGAGACCGAAACATCCGGTTAAAATCAGCAGCAGGCTCAGTGTTGTTATGTTTAGCATTCTAGCATAAGACATATTCATTGACTGATGAGTACATCACTTATATGTTGGCAAATACATAATTTCTTGTGACAATATCAAATTGAATTTTTTGTATTTTTAGAGATTTTATTGACGATGCCAATAAACCTCATAGCGGAAGTATGATGATGTTGCTATAGCAACGGCAATCATGCGTGGAATTACCTTTGTGATGTTTTTCATCCTGCTGCTGGCCCCTTTGAGCGGGTGTCTCGATGATGCCCCTGCTCCCGAAGTGAGCACCATCACCGTCCAGCCATCTCTGGCCAAGGTCGGTGATTCTTTGACCTGCGATTATAGCGTTTCTGACCCCGGTGAGGTGGGGGTACACGCTACTGTAGAATGGTTGGTCAATGGCGATAACGCTGGCACAGGCACCACCTTTTCCGCCCCGGTTGGCGGTAGTTTGGTCGCTTGTAAAATCAGTATTACCGCCAATGATTTCTCTGCTTCTGCTACCAGTCCAACTATTACCATCTCCAATAGTTTGCCAATTCTTTCCTCGGTGACAATATCGCCTACCAGTGCTGTTGGTACCGGTGACCGAGTAAGTTGCTTTGCCTCGGTCAGCGATGTTGATGGTGATGATGTCGCCATTACTTATCGTTGGCTAAACGGTGAAATAGTGATCGCTAATTCGAGCGAATTAGACATTGATTCCATCATTTTTTCGCCCGGCGATACTATGACTTGTACCGCTTCTGTCGATGATGGTTCTGGCGGTCTTGCTTCAGCGAGTGATTCCAAGGTTCTGGTAAATACAGTCCCGGCGATAAATAGCGTTTCTCTGACCCCAAACGCCCCGGTTTCTGGCGATGAGTTAACCTGTTCTTGGCTATTCTACGACGTGGATGGTGATTCGGATTCTTCTTCGATTATCTGGAAGGTCAACGGAGTAGCGCTTACCTCTACTGCTCTGACCTATAGTGCGGTCTCCTCTGGCGATGAGGTCATCTGTGAGATCACTCCTAACGATGGTCAACTCTCTGGAGTGGCAACGAGCAGTGCTATGGTAGTCGTCCTCAATAGTCAACCTTCGATCTCGACGGTAAGCATCACTCCCAATAGCGGTATAATCAGTTCTAGTGTCCTTTCCTGTTTGGCAATCGGCCAAGATATCGATGGCACGGTCGAAATCGGCTATGTGTGGAGTAATGGGGCGACAATAGTCGGTGGTGGTCCAACTTTGAGTATGAACTCTCAATTCTATTCACCCGGTGACATCATCACCTGCACGGCCACCGCAGAGGATAGTGATGATGCCAGCATAAGTGCGTCTGCTTTTATCACAATAGGCAATAGTGCCCCTGTGGTAAGTGGGGTTTCTCTTTATCCCGCAAGTGCGAATATTGGTGATACCTTAAACTGCAATTACACTTTTACCGACCCTGATGGTGATAATGATTCCTCGCATATCTCATGGACAGTTGATGGGGTTATAAGTGGAAATAGCAGCACCTTAATCTCCCCTACCGGTGGTTCACAAGTCTCTTGCACAGCGACTGCAAACGATGGCCAAGCCGATGGCAATACCATGGTTTCAACAGTGATGACAATCACCAATACCATACCGGTAATCACAGGGATATACATCACTCCAGCTTCTGCTGCAGCCGGCGAATCATTGCTTTGTTTCTATACCTTAAACGATGCAGATTCCGACCCCGACAATACTACAATTCGTTGGTTTGTCGATGGACTCGTCGCTGAGAACGGCACATCGATGACCGCTCCGTTAGCGGGTTCACAAGTGATTTGTCAGGCGACTCCAGACGATGGAATCGTCGTCGGAGTTCCCTTCAATAGTAGTGCGATTATCATCGATAATACGCCCCCGGTCATCAGTTCGGTAACTCTTACTCCTCAGAGTGCGGTCGTTGGTGATACTCTGACCTGTAGTTATTCTTATTCAGATGCTGACGAACAAGGAGATCAAAGCATCGTCAATTGGCAAGTCGATGGCCTACCCTATTGGACATCAAGTTCTATTTCAGCTCCTGTTGGTGGTAGTGACGTCAGTTGTTCAGTAACCGCTTTTGACGGGGTGAGCACCGGTAATACCGAGTTCACCGCCAATATTACAATCGCCAATAGCGCACCGATGATGGCAGCGGTCTCACTTTCACCAAACCCAGCATATTATGGTGATGTTATCACTTGCATGCCGACCGCAATCGATGCTGATGGAGAGCAATTGACCTATGATTACCAATGGTATGTCAATACGAGTCTCGACTCAGGAGTTACGTCAGCAGTTCACGATGCTCCGATTGGAGGAGATATGATTGAGTGTAGGGTTTCGGCCAACGATGGCCATGTTTCTAGCACACAGCTGTCAAGCGGTAACATGATGATATCCAATACCAATCCGACCATCGATTCGATTTCAATCAATACATCGGTAGTAATCCACACCGATACCACGGTAACATGTTTAGCAACGGCCAGTGATATCGATGGCCATCAATTCACATTGCTTTATGAATGGTTTGTGCGTGGATTACCGGTCGGTCCGGGCCCTAACCTCACTCTCGACTCTACCATCAGCGCACCTGGTGATAATCTGGTTTGTGTGGCCTCAGTGGAGGATTATTTGGGTGGTTTTGCCACCGATTCCGATACCGAAACAATCGCTAATTATGACCCGATATTGAGTTCTGTTGTCATCGATCCTAATACCGGGGTGACCACTACTACCACTTTGACCTGTAATCCGACAGCAAGCGATGCTGATGATGAATCGGTTGGTTTTTCTTATGAATGGGTCAATATCGATACCGGTTCCACTCTGGGGACAAGTTCTACATTGACACTACAGGCTTCTAGTACATCATCTGGTGATATGATTCAATGCACGGTTGTCGCCAGTGATAACTCTGGTGGAGTCGATGTTAGTTCGGCTACGGTAACCGTTGGTTAGGGCATTCTGGTGACAAACATCCGATGATTATCTTGAAGTCCGTGTAGATCCAATACCTCTTCGACGATTAGACCCCCTTGTTCAAGTTCTTTTTCGGCAGCAGCGAATAAGGCCTTCTCGCCTTCACCACTCCAGCGTTCGCTAGCTGCTTTTAGAGAGAGCAGAGCGATACCGCCCGAAGCTAGGCAGCGATGAGCAGCCTCTAGGAACATTGCTGCCTGTCCGGCCTGACTGACATCCTGTAACATCCAGTTGACCTTATGCGGCATCATCATGCCCCAGCGTGAATGATTACGAGCATCGGCTAGAATCGGCAAGACCCCGGGTCTTGATAGTGCGAGATGATTGAGGTCTCGTAGGCAGCGAGGCGAGAGGTCGACGGCGAGAATCCTGCCACCTTCGTGGCCATTTTCGCCGCAGATCAAGTCGTGCAAATGGGAGATGGTAGTGCCATGCCCGGCACCGAGATAGAGTATGGTCTCACCCTTTTGCGGCAATAATCTCTCCTTGTCACCACGGGCTCTTACCAAGGCCGCCGCCAATTTTGAGCGGGTTGGGTCCCAGCGCCGATGTTCGATTCCCTTGAATCGACGGCGGCGCTCACCGTAAACACTGGTGCCAACCACGGCATTACGAGTCCAGATATTTCTTCCTTCGAGCAGGGCCGACCAAGTTAGACGACGCGGGCCTTTGCTTGCCATTATTTCACCTTCGAGGCGGGCGTGGATGCTCTAGTTTGATGGTCTCGACCCGTTGGGCGATTTTCTCGATTGACTCTTCACTCCAAGTTTCGCCGCCGAAGTGATCACAGCGCACCGCGATGCTTGTCTTCGAGGCGAGCAATCGAGAAATTTTCCCTCTGACCCAGTGAGGCGATCTTGAAATCCAAGGATGCATGAAGATGTGGCCGTGTTTTGGCGGCAAATCTCCGTTTTTCAAGTGATTGAAAAAAGCCTTCTCCGCCCCTAATATCTGTACGGTCCCCGAGGGTAATCTGGCTAATCTAGCACGGCCATGGGCTTCGACACACAGGCGTGCTGCCAGCATCGGACCGAGCAATAAACAGGCCGATGGCAGGTAATCACTCACCAATTCCTTGATTCTCTCCTCAATACTGGCTAATCTCACACTTGCATCCAATGTCGCTTGCGCCCATGAGTGGATCACGCTCCATTCTTCATCGGTAGGGCCTTCCTCTGGAGCACTTACCGCAAAGAGTTCAGCCAATTCCTGAATACTTCCAACCTTGGAAACCCCTTCGACAACCCCCTCTCTATTATCCTCAAAACGGAGTTTTGGTAAGAATAGACCAACCCATTCGACCAACCTAGCTTCCATCGTAACCAGTGAAGAACGCAATTCATCGGAAGCACGTAAGAGGTGCTCTAGTCTTCGGTCTTTGTCGCCTGCAGCCGCATCCACCCCCATCTCTGACATTCTCAGGCTAGCCCTATCGAGTGCGGCCAGTGCTTCCTCGCTGGGAAGAGGCCAATCAGCGGTGGGTAAATCGGTATGACCATGAGCGCGAATCTTGGCATCGGGAAAGCGCTCAGCCAATCTTTTCGCTTCGGGAATCAAGGCGGAGTTGGCCACTATCTCCAATCTCGACACCACTGCACTAATACTGTTCCAACCATCCCACGATTCGCTATCGTGAATCAAGCCAGTATCATCAACAACCGCTGCCGAACGCCAATCATACCAGAGCCACATAGCCATGCGGAGGTGTTACTCAATCAAGATTGTTGGGGAGACTATCAGCAAAAAGTTTGTAACCTAGTGAGTGTGGGAATGGTGTATGTTCTGTCCAGAATGTGGAACACTAGCATTCCCAAATCCATCGGGAGTAATCACCTGTACCAATTACAAATGTGGTTATATCGGTTCGGCAAATGCCACGATGAAGGATAAACATGGCAAGACCATTGACCTTTCAAAAACCGTTTCGACCACCAAGGCTAAAACCAGAGATTACGAGGTTATCAAAGATTCAGATAAGATCCACGGGGTATTAACCGTAGGCGATTATATGTGCCCTAAGTGCGATAAGGTCGAGGTATTCAGTTATCTTGAGCAAACCCGTGCTTCCGATGAACCAGAGACTCGAATGTTGACCTGTAAGAACTGCAGCCACGGCTGGAGAGAATACTGAGGCTTCGCCACCTTCTTCAAGCGGCACCTCATGGCATCGTTATGCGCTGCATGTCCGTGCTCATCGTAGTGAGTATGTTATTGGCTGGATGTAGTGCTGAAGAAAATTTGATATTTGGGGGTGAAGACCTTCGCGCTCAAGATTCATATCGTTTTATCTTACAGGATTCTTCCGGTGAATTGTGGAACCTGGAAAATCACAGTGGCAAGACCGTAGTCATCGTCTTCATGTACAGTCGTTGTCAGGAGACCTGCCCAATAGTCGAGGGCAATATGGCGTGGATTCTCGAACAGTTAAGCCCTGAGGAGAAAAACGAATTACACGTGGTGGCAATCACCATGGATTATCGCCAAGATTCACCCGAGGTGCTCGAGGATTACAAAACCGAATACAATTATTCTTGGCCCCATTTGACTGGTTCAAAAGACGCGTTGGAGGCGGTGTGGGGTCCCTATGGTATTGTGCCACTGGAATACGAAGACGAGAGTGGTGACAATTATGATATCGCTCATCAACAATATACCTACATTCTCGATACTGACTTGAAACTGCGTGTGCGTTGGTCCGGTGCCGATTGGCCCGCCGATCTATTCCTTGCCGACCTGCGTACTGTGCTGGCTATATGAGGTGGGCAAATGCCAGAACTCCCTGAGGTCGAGACGGTTCGTACTGGGCTGGAGAAGGCTTGGGTCGGCCACACTATCACCGCAGTAGAACTGCGCAGACAATCTCTACGTTTTCCTTTTCCAAAGGACATGGTAGAACGTTTACAGGGCCGGAAAATCATTGCGATTCGCCGACGAGCAAAGTATTTGCTCATCGACCTAGACGATGGCAGTATTTGGCTCAACCATCTGGGAATGACCGGACGCTGGACCTATGATGCTAGTGACTACGATGGCAAACACGATCACGTGATGATTAGATTCGAAGATGGTTCGGTTTCGGTTTACAACGACCCGCGCCGTTTTGGAGTGATGGATATCATGGTTGGTACATCACACAAATTGCTCGACCACCTTGGACCAGAACCGCTTGAGGATTGGAGTGGTGCTGAATTAGCCAATCGCCTCTCCGGGCGAAAAAGTGCTATCAAGACCCTCTTGCTCGATCAACGTATCGTAGTCGGTATCGGTAATATCTATGCATGTGAAGTGCTTAACAGAGCGCAGATATCGCCGACTAGAAAAGGTGGAGATGTCAGCGAACACGAATGTCGTTTATTGGTGACGGAATCGAGAAAAGTCTTACTTGAAGCGATTGCAGTAGGTGGTTCGACTCTCAAGGATTTCAAAGCGGTCGATGGAAGTTTGGGTTATTTTCCTCATCAATTCAGGGTTTATGATAAGGAGAGAGAGCAATGCCCGTGCGGGGGAATCGTCGAGAGATTCATGCAAGGTGGCAGATCGACTTTCTGGTGCTCGTCCTGTCAGGATTAGAGAAGTCCACTCAGGCGCAGCAAGACCCAGGAAGACATTAGCAGCATCACCGTGCCTGTGATTCGATTCAGATTTTGGCGCTGCGCCTGCATACGTTCGATCATCATATCGCTCGATAGAGCGATGGCGATGACGAGGTACCAACTCGTATCTATGGCAAAACCCAATAATCCCAAGGCAATTTTAGTTTCAAGATTCATTCCTTGCTCAAGCACTGAAGAGAGCACAGCGAGGAGGAATATAGCGATTTTAGGATTAAGAAATGCGATTAAGAAGCCTTCGGAAAATCCCTTGATTTTAACATTTTCAGAAGTTTCCACCTCGGCATGAGTACGAAATAAGGAATAGGCCATCCACAGTAAAAGCATTGCTGCGATAAATTGCATTACTACGAATAGGGTCGGCATGCTTTCAATCATCAATACCAGACCAAATACGGCCACGGCACAATAAATCCCGAAACCAAATCCATGACCAAGAGCACAAGCGATGCCGCGCATGCGTCCCCCGAGCATGGTATTGCGAATCACGACGATTAGCGAGGGGCCAGGCGATGTGGCGCCAAGCGTGAATAAAACCAAAGCGGGAATGATTGCCGCTTCCGAGATGTCCATGCTTGGCCGTAAAGAGCCAAGGAGATGATGCTACCGCTATCAGAACGATTTCACGGTCAATCTCTCTGAGTTCAAGCGTTCCGATGTTTCAGCGCTAGCGCGATTGAGATGTTGTTGCATTCTACGTTGTGACCATACTACTGCAGCTGCATAAAGCAACACCTCGCCAGATGTAAGTACCTCTTCCTCTTTCTTTGCCATCGATATGATTTTCTCATTATACCTAGTTAAAGGTGTAGTATCCTGCATCATACCTGCATCATTTAGAAGCAATAAAAAAGCCGGTCTTATATTGATAATCTACACGGTAACATGAAGTACTAAACCATGCCACCGCCGGCTATGCCCACAGGTACAGTCAAGTGGTTTAACAGAGTGAAAGGTTACGGATTTATTGAGCAAGAAGGTGGAGAGGATCTCTTCGTCCATATCACTCAAATCAGTGAAGAACTAGACGAAGGCGACAAAGTCACCTTCGAAATCGGCGAAGGCGAGCGTGGCGCAAATGCCATCAACGTCGTCAAAGTCGAGTGAAGTTCTCACATCAGGCAATAGCTTGTAATCATTTAACCATAGCATCAGTGATAACTTTATTCTCAATAAAGCACTGATTACACCGAGTTGAATTTAACGATAAACACATCTTACGAAGGTGTCAACGTCAAATAAAAGATGTCAACGTCAAATCTAAATTCGCGACGCAACATTGATAGTTCGCCGGATTCCAGATAGAAAGGCTATGTTGAACGAGATAGGTGAGGCGAACGCTGAACTCTACGATTCCATCATGACCAAGAGGTTCGATGATTTCGAACATCACTTCATGGGTGAGTCATCGTATGAGGATTATTGTTGT
>CAUYXQ010000036.1:0-9502 GCA_963577015.1 Candidatus Thalassarchaeaceae archaeon | reverse complement strand
AAAGCAATGCGTGAAGACGGCGGTATGGCTGCTATTGAAGAGGGTTGTAAGAAACTCGGAGAAAGAGCGGCACATCATGTAGCACACTATGGCTCTGATATCGAGTCGAGATTGACTGGAGCTCATGAGACTCAAAGATGGGATGAATTCTCATGGGGTGTTTCAGACAGAGGTGCGTCGATTAGAATTCCATGGAATGTCGCAGTCGACGGCAAAGGATACCTAGAGGATCGACGGCCAAATGCCGATGTTGACCCCTATGTGGTCTGCATGCTGATGATCGAGTCAATCTGCGACCTTTGAAAGTAAAAGTACACTTTGCGAGCCAACCTGACCTAAAGGTTTGAAACATCTTAGCGGCCCAGTATGGCCATGGGCTTTGAGAACCGACTACTTGCCCTTGCCTTAATTGCAATAATTGTTCTTACTGCAGTAGCTGTTGACTTACTCAATGAAGATAATGAAACAACGATTGAATACATCTACATCGAAAAGGTGGTCGATGAGAGAACTGAGCCGGTTCAGGACAATGAAACCGAACCCTTGAATCGCTCACAAGTTGCTAGGGTTGCTACCTTCAATATCAAGGTCTTTGGGAAGACAAAGATGAGTAAACCAGAAGTTGTTGCAGAACTTGTAACCATTTTTGAACGCTATGATTTGGTTGCGGTTCAAGAGATCAAGGACATCGATGAACAAGTCCCTTACCAATTTCTAGATGCACTAAATAATAATTCTTCGATCGATTGGAAAATGGTATTATCCCTACGGACTGGTTTACAGGAAGATGATCAAAACTCACAGGAGCAATACGCCTACTACTATCGTAGTGATGTTTTTATTTCATTGGACAATGGCAGCCTATACAATGATTCTGAAAAGGATTCGTTTCAACGTGAACCACTGGTAAGCCAATTCGAGTTACTTGATTTAGCAGGAAATACCACCGGCTTAGATTTTACTTTGATAAACATTCACACCAAACCTACTGCTGCTGTCGCTGAGATGGAAGGTCTACAAGATGTCCTCAATTGGTCTGCACAAATATTCGATGAGAATGATCAAATCATACTCGGGGACTTCAATGGTGATTGTTCATACGCATCTTATCAAGAATTGATTTCTCTATCTATTTCCACCGCTAATCACACCTGGATAATTCCCGATGATGCTGATACTACCGTCGGTGATTCGCGTTGCGCCTATGACCGAGTCGTTACGACTAGTGACCTTGATGAGCGCCTTACTGGTCATTGGGGAGTCGATATGGACATCAGTAGTGGCGATGTCTCCGACCATCGCCCGGTATGGTTTGATATCTCACGAGTGTGAGCACAATCAATGACAGGCTTTGCCGTGCTTCTTCAAGCGCCAATAATTGTATGGCCAAGGAGCAAGGAAACCAACTAGTAGCATCAGAGGTATTGCTAGATAATTCAGACCTAATTCTCCACCAGTAAATAGCAAGTCGGTGATCTCCATCGATATCTCCATCATAAGCATCGAAATGAATGACATTCCGAATGCGGTAGAAAGGGCGTTTTTGAAATCCATTTGCCCTCTCATGAGGAGATAGGTCTCCAACATAACACTGGTTGCAAGACCATTTATCAATGGTAGAATCGCAAATAGAATCCAAATAGTACTCCCGATCGTCAATCCTTCTGTTATTCCAGATTGAGAGTAGTATGCCAATGTCCCAAACTCTCCAATGGAGCAACCGATTAAACACCATTTCGTGTTGTTAGCGGATTGCCTCCACACACTGCCATCCTTCCAGTCGAAATCCTTACCGAGCGTAAATCCAACACCGGTGATGGCGTTGCTCATCTGAGTGTTACTGGCGCCGTCATGCTGCACGGTAGCGGAGCCGACTTCGGCCTCAACCGATTTTACTCCATCAACCGCTTCTAATGCATTGACTAAATTGGTCACACAACCGCCACACGACATGCCATTGACATCGAAAGTAACAGTCTCCATCAGTTCATGCCAGTTGCGCGATGTGTTTGAACCTCACCCAAGCCGATGGTGCTATGCACCATGCAGGGAAAGTTCTCAAAGGTGGTTTGACACAGCCACTCTCATGGCGGAGACGGCTGTGGCTGAAGTCGCTGCTAATGTTGACGAGCACAACGCTCTGGCGTTCCGCCTTGGTGATATTAGACTCAATAAGCACCTTGCTGATTTACATCCCGCTCTCGAGCGCATAGATCTGCTACGCCAAGAGTGGAAATTCCAATATCGCTTACTGTGGTTAGAATGGGATATTGCACACTGGATGGCTTTGGCAACAGGTGCCTTCGCCTTCATTCTCGGAGCGGTTTCTGGTGAAATTATTTCAGGCGGAGATGCGAAAATCGTCGGCATAGAAGGGATGTCAAGTGTCAGTGGTTTAGATTATTTCCAAATCCTACTATCGGTTGTACTGTGGATTTGGTTCATCGTGCAATGCTCCATCCTTTTCCCAATAATGCGTGGACATTTGCTCAATATGATAATCGTCTGGGCATCGTTGATGGCCGCACAGATGTTATTCCACGTATCTGCACCTGACTTCCCTCTTGAAATCGAAACTGGAGATATGCTCGGCGGTATCATCTTAGTGGCGATTGCGGTTTTCTTCACCTACTTCTTTTGGAAGGCTGTAACCGAAACCCGAGATCTACACGTCCAAGAGCATCATGTACACAGCGATGTTCGGCTGATGGAAATAGCGATGCGAGAACACAGCCTTCAGGGTTGGACCGCTTTGCTTGGGAGTTGGATTGTATTGATGATTATCAATTCATGGTCAGGGGCTCACTTTATCGCAGAGCGTTATGCAGACCGAACCTACTCTCTTATTCTCCACATTATCACAGGGATTCTTTCGGTAGGTGGATTGATGCACATTCTCTGGTTCCCACAGCGAATGTTGGGCACGGAAGCAGCAGTGCAAACCAAAGCTGCATTACGCAGTGACACCAGCAGTGTCGATACCAAAGATCTTGCGATGCAGGGTTCTTGTTCATCATGTGGCTCGGATGTCAATGTCAAACGAAGTGAATCCGGCGAGGTTATCGTTGCTTGTCCGCGAGAGAATTGTCAAGGCGAGGGAATATCAGGAGAGGAATGTAAGGAGTGTGAACATAAATTACCATCACGAATCGCCTGCCCTTCATGTGGACTCAACGCCCCTGTTATCGACTTCATACCGGACTCGGAGGCCTGGTGATGTTTACTAAAAGGCGAGAGGATTTTCCAACTTTACGGGCTGAAAACCCACCTGCTTACCTCGATAATGCCTGTATGACCTTACGCCCAGATACGGTTATCACAGCGGTTGATGATTATTATCGAGTCAATCCGAGTTGTGGTGGTAGATCGGTGCATCGCTATGCGACCAAAGTCAGCAGACAAGTTGCATCCTGTCGCCAAGGACTAGCCGAATTATTCAATGCCCCGTCTACCGACGAGTTAATCTTCACTAGGAATGCGACTCATTCTCTCAATCAGGTAGCTAAAGGTCTATCTTGGCAAAAAGGCGATATTGTCTTGACCAGCGACCGAGAACACAATTCCAATCTCGTACCTTGGTTACAACTAGAGCATGAACAGGGGGTAGACCACCGAGTGGTCAGAAGCAATGATGACAATACCTTCGACCTTGAGGCTTTTGAAGCGGCTTGTGCTGATGCGGGCTCACGCTTGCGACTAGTCTCTCTCTCTCATGTAGGTAATCTCGACGGAGTGGCGATCCCACTCAAAGAAGCGACGAAAATCGCCAAGGATCACGGCGCACTGATGTGCGCTGATAGCGCTCAATCAGCACCACACATGGACGTCGATGTCCAAGACCTCGGTATCGATTTCATGGCTTTTTCACTGCATAAAATGCTGGGACCAAGCGGAATGGGCGGACTCTGGGGGAAAATGGACCTGCTCACAGATATGCGCTCGATTCAAAGCGGTGGTTCTACCGTTGAGGCCACGACTTACGATTCGCTAACTTGGGCCAAGCCGCCTGCGAAATTCGAAGGTGGCTTGGACAATTACGCTGGAATTATAGGCAGCCATGCGGCAATTGAATATCTTTCTGAGATGGATATGTCTGAGATTTATGAAAAAGAAGTCAGCCTCAACAAAGTGATGTCTTCGATTATCCAAGATGTCGATGGCATCTCGATAATTGGCCCAAGAGATGCTAGCCAACGTGGGGGTATCTGCTCGGTATTGCTCGACAAGGTCAATGCACACGACGTAGCTATTCTGCTCGACGAAGCAGTAGGGGTAATGGTGAGAAGTGGCATGCATTGTGTGCATTCGTGGTTTAATGACCGTAACATTGACACCGGTTCAGTAAGGGCGAGTGCATATTTCTACAATACCGAGGATGAAGTGCGTTTATTCGCTGAAACCTTGGTCGAAGCGGTTGAAGCCCTTGGATGAAGGTGATTTTCGCATGGAAGAACTTCCCGAAATACCTGTGAACCTGATAGAGGAAGAGTCGGTATTCGAAAATGATTTACTGCTGGTAAAGCGGCTATTAAGCGTCTGTATTTCCCTTCTATTGGTGATAATGAGCATCTGGATCATCTGGGTTATTGCCAATGAGGATTTACAGAATTCTGGCCCGCATCCACTCGTGGTTAAAATCCACAGTGATTATGATTCACTAGTGCAGATAAATGACATCCCTCTCTACACCGGATCTGGGGTAAGGGTCTGTATCGTTGATTCTGGAATAGACCTTGACCATCCCGAATTTGACGGTTATAAATTGCAAGGATGGAAGGATTTCATCAATGATAAACCAACACCATACGATGACCACGGTCATGGAACGATGATGGCTGGAATACTAGTTGGTCAAAAATATTTGATAGGAGTCGCCCCTGATGTCGAATTATTGGTTGCCAAAGCATTGAGTAATGAGGGAAATGGCAGTGATGAAGTGTTAGGAGAGGCAATTGATTGGTGTGTTAATTCAGGCAGCGATATCATCTCGTTATCATTGGGCGGTGCACCCGGAATAGTACCTTCTCAATTCGGCGGCGATGCCTCTTCGGCTGCGGCCAATAATGCCATCTCACAAGGAGTAATCGTAGTCGCAGCTGCAGGCAATGATGGCCAAGATTCTGGTGATAATGATGTTTCTAGTCCCGGTGGCGAACGTGATGTTATCTGTGTGGGAGGGATTGATGTCAATGGAAATCTATGGGGAGGTTCTTCCATCGGCGATAATAATGGACGGATTTGGCCATTTCTTCTGCCGCGCAATGACCCCAACAAAAAGCCTGAAGTCGTCGCTCCAGCTGAAGAAGTTCCGGTGATAATGCAAGGCGGTGGTTGGGGTTTAGCCAATGGTACCAGCGCTGCTACAGTCTATGTCACTGGTAGTATGGCATTATTGCTCGATGCCCGTGAAGACCTACGGCATAATGGCAGTGCTGGTGGCGAGGATTCTACCGTTCAGCAAATTAAACAATGGCTGATGGAATCGGTTAAAGCAAAATCAGGTCAAAGCGGGCATGATGATCACTATGGCTATGGCATGTTACAGGCAAGAGCCTTACTGGAAGCAGCAGGTGCCCCCTTGGATTAAGCATTGTGAAATGCAACTAAAGTCCCGCCATAAATAGGCATAAATGCCAAACTGTGGGAATCATTGCATTGCTTGATTAAATCTATCCACTTATTGAAAGCAATGACCTCACTATCATCGTTTTCTCTCTCACCGCTTGGCGCTAGGGGTTCGGTGGTCAACAATAATCCACCCTTATTCAATAAAGGCAGAAGCGAGGTTACGGTTTCAACCATTTTTCCAATAGTGGTATCAACTATGATACAATCGCACCCCTCAGGCAATATCGGCTGATCAGCCGTAGTCCCAGATAATGTCCAAGCCCTGGTTTCCGCCGCGAGAATCACTGGGTTGCCAACGATTACCTCAGCCCAATCCTTTGCACTTGAAGACCCGAGTAAACGTTTGATTATCACAGCAAAGCGCGAACCTTCTTCGATGATTGTATAGCGTTCAGGACGGTTGTCAGCACCTGCAAAATAATCTAAAAGCCAAGCTGAGAGATGTCCTATTCCACCACCGACTTCAAGCACTGTTTTTGCTTCGAGTTTTGCCACCACATCTCGAATTCGACGCAGAAGAGAAATCCCTCTGACCTCTAGGCCCATATGTTCAAGTTGAATGGCGATATTAGCCGCTATCTCCGGTTCATCTCGGCTCAATGTGGGGTGAGCAACAAGGAGACTGGCAAGCAGTTCTTCGCTCATGAAACAGGGCTTGAGGCTCTATGTATTCAAACCTCTTCTGCCGGCAGATACAAGATAGATGGGCCTCGGCCTCGGGATGAGTGCATATGACTGAAGAGGAGTTTGCGGACGAGGAGTTTGCGGACGAGGAGTTTGCGGACGATGATGACGCCATTGGTGCCCGTTGTCCTGACTGCAATGAGATATTCGGCCACGAAGTCCTCAGAGAGCGCCCATCGGGTTCTGGCTCTGATTTCTTAGTGCGCTGCATGGAATGTAGTAAGGTTCACACTTTGCAATTACGTCCGCCAAAGGCAGTAACTATCCCCTTCATGCTAAGCGAGGGTTCTAAAACCTTTATTGCAAACATCGAGTTGGACGCTGATGAATTCCTTGTTCTTGGCGATCAATTTGAGCATGGTGATGCAACATGGGAAATCAATCGCCTTGAAGATGATGAAAATAATTCACGAAAACGCATTCTGGCCGAGCGCTGCTTACGCGCTAATGCCATGCGTTCGGACATGATTCGAGTTCGCCTGACTAAAACCACAGGGGAATATTCGGAGAGTTCGCACGTGGTAGTCGAGCGGGATACCATATTCCACGGTGGCAAACTGTTTGAGCACGAAGGCGTCGAATGGCGTATCAGGGCGATTCACACCGGTGCGGGACGCACCTTGTACGGAAGGGTGGTCGCCCAAGATATCAAGCGGGTATATCTACACGAAAAACCACCGCCACAAGAATATCAAGAGCCGCGCACTGAAAGGGAGAGAAGGCAAGCGTGGAAGGAAGGAAGATTGGGCCATAACCCAAATCCAATCCGAACCGAAGACAATAAGAAAGACCGCAAGAATACCGGTCATACCTTTGGCGAGACTCGCCGACTCAAGAAGAAGCGTGAGTGATACAAGGGCAACACTTATTCGATTAATTACAGTAATAATGCTGCAAAGCAATGAAAGAAATCAAGGCCGATTGCTCCAAGGCATGAATATGGCCTTCGTCACCTGGGTAGCGATGGTCGGATTCTCCCTTAATCTACGAATCGAATACTCATACCATTTCTCACCATAGGGAATGTAAACCCTAGTCTTATGACCTGCTTTACGCAGTTTTCTGCGTAATGGACCGCGAACTCCGAGTAGCATTTGGAATTCATATCCGGGACCCTTATTCTTGCGTGGCTTTGAGGCATTATTGCGCACATCATCCTTATCAGGACCTAATCCAGCTTGGTCTAATGCTTTGAGTGCGTGGTTGATTATTGGGTGGTCATGGCTGGCTATCGCCAGATATGAACCAGATGCGATCATCGTATCGATACAAGAATTTGTTGCCGAGATTATCGCTGACCTCGAGGTATGGGCGATATCTTCAGATTCGAGGTAAATGCCCTTGCAGATGCGATAATCAGCGGCTGGACCGAGTTCTTTAGTAATCGCTTTGATATCGTCGATGGTGCGATAAAGACGACCTTGTAATACACAGCCGACATTGGTGATGCCACTGCTGTGAAGGTCGAGTACTACTTGGATGGTATCTTGAGTTACACGGTGATCTTCCATGTCGAGGCGGACAAACATATCGTATTCATCAGCGTTCTTTACTAGGCGTTCGATATTTGCCATACCGACCTCTTTATCGATTAATAGGCCAAATGCTGTCGGCTTGATCGAGAGATTAGCATCGAGATCGTTTTCGACAATCGCTTTGATTACCCGCTGGTATTCCTCAAGGAAGAATGTCGCTTCACCTAGGGTTGAAATCTCTTCTCCGAGTACATCTATGGTGAAACAGGCTTGCTCTTTTTGCAAGCGTTTCATCACATTGACCGCATCATCAAGTGTTGGGCCTGCTACATATCGACGCGATATCCAGCGCACGAACCAACGCGGCATACGCATGGTGATTCCCACTATCATTCGTGAGAATAGGTTGACCATGTCCCGGCCAAGTTCAGGGGACACTTGACGGTTTTCCTGCAGCAATTTCGGCGATGGCTTTGCTTCTGAGTAGTGGCACATCTAGTTCGACCATCAATTCACGGATGGCCTGACGTTGCCAGCCTTTGAATGCCTTCTTTTCCAAACTGGCGACAATGTTTCCGCCCGGATATGCTTTTTTTGTCGCCAGCAAAGCAGACCTGATGCTTGATTGCCACATCCCGCCAGGTCTTTCACCCTCGCTTTCGGGTTTTTCAAAAGGTAAGGCATAAGTTGCTAACATGTGAGCGATACGCACGTTTTCTATCAAACCAAGTTTGTTTCCTCGTGGCGCATAATGGCCGCCACCTATGGTTATCACCACCACATCAGTGCCGTTCCAATCACCTATTCCCTCTCCACCGTCTAATGCCAAACCTCGCCAAATGATATCGGCCAAGACCTCGGCTGCACCAAGATGTGGCCAGTTTTCCGCAGTCGACCCGATTTCAATAAAGAGACATGGAGTGCTCAACCACGGACCATGATGGGTAGTCTCAAGCGAGAGGGAGAAAGTCTCCATATCAGCAGCGACCCGATTGAGTTCTCGCCACCAGGGGGCTAATCGTGGTGAAGGAGGCGGGCAATCACCGGCTTTGCCGCCGTATTCAGGGATTTCATCTATTGGCACTTGCATGGTGCCAATCGGGTGTAAGGTTAGGCACGCCTGACCAGATGCTGCCGAATGGCGTGAAGGAAATATTACCTCTTCAACCTCTTCGTTGCGGGCGATTTGCCATCGCTGGTCTAAATCATCTTGCCATAAACAACCATCAGGCAACCACCACATCCGTACGTTGAGCAAGGAATATGCCGGCCACTTCTCGACATCTTCGACTTGGTGCCACTCGCTTTTTGCCAACAAGGCCTTCCCTTGATTAGCCGAAGCTATATCACCGGAACTAATGATGATAAGTGTGACCATGACAAGGGCAATTAACCCTTACACATCATGGTGACGGTGAGCAAGGATTGACAAACAGGCACCACTTGCAGGACCTATGGAGGTTGGCGCGACCGCACCGTGGAAGGTAATTCCCTATAGTGAAGGTCACATCCTGATGGATGTCGACGGGGGTATATCCCGCTTGGGCGAAGATAACATCTACCATCCATTTCCGATTTCCCTGACCAATGCTCTAATCATCGACGATATTTTGGTAGGGACTTGGGTCGACCATGAATTGCGACTTGCGCGTATGGCTGCTCTCGATTTGAGTTGCGATTTTCAAAAGGGACCGACACGTGGAGATTTACGAGCA
>CAUYXQ010000035.1:0-9569 GCA_963577015.1 Candidatus Thalassarchaeaceae archaeon | reverse complement strand
TGAAGCCCGGATCACAGTTCAGGCCCGGCCAGACCATCGCTGGAATATGAGTGTCGACCAAGGATTGAGTCATTCGGTAATCCCTGGACAAACTCTACAATTGAATCTCAGCCTTACCAATGAGGGCAATGCTTTGGATTCACTGCTAATTGCCCCTCAGATTAGCATTGACGCCGAAGGAGGAGATACGTCACAATGGGCACTTGATGGAGCTAGCACCCCTATTCTCACAGTCGGTGGCCAAGAGACCATCGCTTTAGAGATCATAGTTCCAGAGAATACTTGGGCTGGAACTCGAATAAATATCACCCTGCTCGCTTCCGCTGAAGATGTAATTCTTGTCAACCCTCTAACCATTGAATTAGAAGTGGCTCAGGTGTCAGGATGGTGGGTAAACCTCAGTGGTTCCAATTTGGAAGTACCACCACAAGGTGGAAATGTCACCTTAACAATCGCCCAACAAGGCAATGCTCCAAGTGCGCCTTGGTTCACCAAAGCCGGTGAGGGATGGAATATTTCCTTACCAGATAATGCAGAATCAATAAACCCAGGTGAATCCACACAAATAGTAGTCTTTGCAACTCCGCCAGAGAATTCTATCGCTGGTCAAATAGGTGTCATAAGACTGCGAATATCGGACGGCGATGGGTCGGGACTTGTGGTTGAAGAAGTGCCGATAAGGGTTGGCTCGGCTCCCGGTATTGTGCTTGACGTCAATGGGGATTGGTTGCTTTCTGCTCAAGGAGGTCTACCGACAGCATGGATTGAGAATACCGGTAATGACGTTGCCGTCATTGCTATCGATTTACTATCGATACCCTCGGGCTGGAACCTTACGGGCAATTCTTCACTGGTATTAGCGCCAGCAACCATTCAGGGCATTCCGCTTGATTTGCAACCGAGTACGGATTGGGATGGCTCACCAATCACATTGACCATAACCGCTACCCATCCACTACTAGGGGTGATTGAATTACCGATCCAGGTAGTCGGATCAACGATTTCATATGCTTCAACCCCAGTGCTCTATGGACCAACAGGTCAAGTTCAGGAGATTTTGTTTTACAGCGAAGGAGAATTACCAGGTGCAACTATTACAGGTCTTTCGTTGTTATTTTCAGGTGAAATTGCGCAAGTTACCCTTGGTAATGGCCGCACAAATGGTAGTATTGATTTTTCTTCCACTATTCTAGAAGTCCACACGGTAGGTAAAGACCCCCCTGCACATACCGCCCAATGTACTGAGCAGAATAATAATCTCAGTGCACTTGGCATCACTCCATTCAGTGAAATTTGGACTTCGTGTTTCCTAGTTGCAAGTGATGACTCACCAATGATTGCGACCTTGATTTTACGCACATCAACGGGAGAGGTGCTCGATAGTACCATGTTAGAAATTTACAAAGGGACGAATGCGACCGTCAATCTCACCATTTCTCAATGGGACCCAGAACCTGGAGTGATAACAATTCTCTACGAGGTCATCGATTCATCCGGTCGCATCCTCGACTCAGGCAGCAATAGCCTAATGTCCCGCCAATCAGGTTGGAATGTCGGTATCGCTAATATGGAGGTCGATAGTAATTATATCACCGTCGGCATCAAACGTCAAGGGCACTCAATGCTTGGTTCAGCCACTTGTATACTCGCCCTTAACGAGATGGAAAGCGGCTGGAGCACTAGTATCTTTGTTGAAATTGCCAGCAGCACTTACGCTCCGATTTTGAGTATTGACAGACCGGAGATAATAGAGGCTGGTTCATTGGTCACAGCTGATATTTCATGTGAATCTCCGTGGGATAAGGACGATGATGCAAGCGATGATAGTGGCAGTGCGATCGCCGATGTAATCCCACTGGTTGAATTCGGCTCAGGTGATGTATTTTGGACCCTCTCTGTGGCAACAATTCTAATCGGAATTGCCTGGTTAGGCGGTATAATTGGCTCCAGAAAAAAGCTTTCCTCGAGTAAATCAATTACGAAGAAATATGAAATATCTTCCGAGAAAAAAGTCATTAACGACCCTGAAATAGACGATATGTCATTAGATGAACTCGATGATTTGCTCGATGAAATCCCGGAACTAGATATTTCAGAGGACACCGTAGAAATGGTCGTCGAAGAACCGGTAGTAAGCAAACCGGTAACCGATGATGCCAGCGCCAGTGGAAAATTAGGAGCAATGCGTCGAGAGATAGCAACCGATGATGATGATATAGAGGTCATCAAGCAAAATGACCTCCCCTCTCGAATGGACAGGTTCTTTTCCGAGCGCTAAGTGCACCGCTCTATGGACGAGCACGAAGGCTTACTTGCGGGCACCTCACCATTCCTCGCACTCTATGCGATAAACCCGATTCGCTTTTCAAGAATTGTCGCAGTGCTCGAAGGTTCGCAGGAATGGGGTGAAATAGTGGACGATGAACTAGAGTCACGGCTACGCTCGCAAGGACTTGATGACCTCTCAAACCGAGATGCAATTCCCTGGGATGATGCGACTTTACTTTTCACTGCCTGCGCCGATTTAGGTATGAGGGGAGAGGGAGCGAAAATTCAGGCCAGTATTTCCAATGAGCGCTTTGGTAGATTTCCCTATGGTGATGGCTCACCCTTGAGTTATCTCGTGGAATGGATGCGACCTTCAGGCAAGGATAGTGATTCTTTACAGACGATACTAACTCATATCGACTCTTTACAAAACCGTGTTCCCGAGCGGATGAAAAAGGGGAATAATGGCCTTGAGTTAAGGGGATGGTTAGATGGTGAAGAGATCAAACAACTGCGAATAGCCATGACCTCGCGACGTTGGACACCAGCTGCAGATGAACCACTTGACGGAGGTTGTCACGATGCAGCCAAGCATCTATTGGCACTCTTACGTGCGGCTGAGAAAAGAAGGGTTGGCGTATTATTACGAGTTCATTGTTAAAAATTTGAAATTCAGAACTCTCCACCGGTCAAGCGCTCAAACATCGAAGCGTAAAGCGCAGCGGTATTATCGATTACTGCTTGCGGCAATGCTGGTATTGCCGGCTCATCATCACCTGAATCTCGAGCGCTACGCAAAACGCTTTGGTGGCCGGTATCAATATAGTGCTGACGCACGAATTCCTTGGATAGTTGAATGATTTCGCCTTCTTCATATGCTTTAGCATCCCACCAACGGTCCTCATCGAGAGTGCCGAATGAATCGACCAATACCGGCACCCGATTTGGTCCCAGAGCAAACTCCTTCTTACCATCGACATGAATCAATCCGCATTTGTCGACCTCGCGCTGAATAAGTAGATCGATATCGATTACCGCAGCGGTAATCGCATCCAATTCCTCGCGGCTGATATTTGCGATTGTCAAAGCCTCTTCAACATCTATCACTCGGTCAAAAGGCTCGAACTTAGTAGTTATTTCAATACAAGGAGCTGGTAATTTATCCCCTTGGGAAAGAGTGGTTCCAGCGGCAAAACCAAAGTCTTCTGCTGCCAGTTCTCCGCGTTTATAACGGCGCCAACCGGAACCAGCCAGATAATGGCGGCAGATTATTTCAAGGGGAACAAAGACCCATTCTCCATCACGTGGAAGCGTCCCCGGTTCTCGATAAACGTCCACCCGGCGCACCAAACAGCGATCCGTGCCATTACGCTCGACCACGTGAGTCAAGCAAATCCCCTCTTTTTCCACCAGTGAAAACCAATGACAAGTAGTGCGATTCAACGATTCACCTTTACGAGGAATCAATGAGGGGATTATTTGGTCGAAGACCGATATCTGGTCAGTATAGCGAAATTCTAAGACATCGGGGTCATCTGTTGACCAAACTTGTTTGACCTTTCCGGAGTAGAGCATCTCAGCCATGGACAGTGGTCAGCAAAACACGCACTTCAACATTGCCAAGAGCATTTAGAATAGACCGAGTGCATCTTCGATACGATTCAGCTCAGGACCGGTGGTATCTCGGCCTGCGAGAGCACCATTATTGGAAGTGCAGATTCCGGCGCCAACATAGGGCGAGCCAAAAGCTACGGTTCCAACCATCGCTGGAACCTGTAGAATGTCTTCGATTAATTTCGCCTCTTCAGGCAGAACATCGGGGTGAAGAAGAACACCTTGATCGTTAGCGAGTGCAAGACTGCCGACGATATCATCTCCTGCGATACTAGAAACCGCTACCGGAATGCCAAGAACTTCGGAGATGATCTCGATTCCATCACCAGGTATAGAGGGAGAGGCAATAGCACCTACATTATTGCAAAGAAGGAGATTGCCAGCGGTATTAACTCCACCTTCCATCACCACAACATCACCGAACGATGTCAATTTATCGATATCGCTTTCGGTAGCTATGTCGGCAACAGCCAGGCCTTTGTCAGTACCTGATATCAAAGCACCAACCAAGGTCGACCCGCCGATGGTCATCTCACAGCGCTCAAGTCCAATCACGCGATCGATTGTTTCGACAACGTCCGGCGGTAATTCCGCTGGATGAAACACTACGCCGCCACAAACCGAGAGATAAACCCCCACCTGATTAGAGCCGAGGATGTCAGTAGTGCCAATTGCCATAAACTCGACTCCGGCTATTATGTATCAGTTAACGTAAGATGAAACGGTCATTCTATCAATAAAAAGTGGAATGGGATTGGGAGATTGGCAAAGCCAACGGGCATGAGGGGACCAAGGTGAAAGGAGAGGGGCACAGTGACTGTCATTCCCGTGGGCTCTCGCACCACAGTACAGGATCAGACGCAGGAGGGCTTGACTTCCGGGTTCGAGATGGGACCGGGTATACACCTCCGCTATGACCGTGCACCCAACTCCTTTCGAATTGGACGTGCAATCAAATGATTGCGGTGTATTGGCATGAACTAATGGACGAAGGGCACTCGCCGATGTGTATCAACAAAAAAAGTTGCGGAACTTTAGTGCCGCTGGACTAAACACGTCGCCGAAGCTTCGTGCGTACATCCGCGGTCTATCATCTCATCTTCTATGAGCGTTCACTGTGTGTCTCGTTTTTGGGGTGGCTTCGAGCTTAGATGCTTTCAGCTCTTATCCTCTAGGGCGTGGCTACCCAGCATTGCCTTGTCAGACAACTGGTAAACTAGTGGCCCCGAGCCCTCGTTCCTCTCGTACTAAAGGGCCCCTTCCATCAGACACGAACACTTCAACCACCAAGCAACAAACCTGTCTCACGACGGTCTAAACCCATCTCACGATCCCTTTTAATGGGCGAACAACCCCACCCTTGGGTCCTTCTGCAGACCCAGGATAGGAAGAGACGACATCGAAGTAGCAAGCCACCAGGTCGATGTGAGCTCTTGCTGGTGACAACTCAATTATCCCCGAGGTAACTTTTCTGTTATCTACCGCCCCCAGAAATGAGGCTGGTAGGTTCGTTAGGCCCTGCTTTCGCATCGTCGATCGTTATTGTGCCGATCCACGTCAAGCCAGCTTTTCCCCTTACAGTTAACGGTGGAGTGCTGAACCACCTAAGCTGACCTTTGGGCACGCTTGTTAGGTTTTCGAGCGCGTGGCGCCCCACCCAAACTGCCCGCCTATCGGTGTCCTAATCAATAGTTAGCATAGTTACCTTCCAAGGGTGGTGTCTCTATTTTCGACTACTCCAAGGACTGACGTCCTCGGGATCAACGTCTCCCACCTACACAGTACATGGAAAGCGACTATGCAACGACAGGTTGCAGTAAAGCTCTACGGGGTCTTCGCTTGCGGGTTGAAGGTACTGGACTGTGCGCCAGTAAAGTCAATTTCGCCGGACATATCGCGGGGACAGTGGAGCCCTCGTTGGACCATTCATGCAAGTCGCCAATTAAGCGACAAGGTATTACGTTACCTTAAGAGGGTCATAGTTACCCCCGCTGTTTACTGGTCCTTCGCTAGGTTGAAACCCAGTTTCAGATACCAGCACTGAGCAGGATTCAGGGACTATACACAACCTTTCGATCTAGCAGTCCCCTATGTTTTTATTAAACAGTCGGAGCTCCTTGGTCACTGCGACCAGCTTACTTCTAAGCTGGCACTCCTTCTCCCGAAGTTACGGAGCCATTTTGCCGAGTTCCCTCGCGATATTTGTATCCGATACACCTTAGGCTACTCACCCTGGGGCACCTGTGTCGGTTCTAGGTACGGTCACCCCTAGTGGCTTTTCATGGGACCTGGGACTTTGTTTCCTTCTCACTGTGACAGTTCTCCAGAAATCAGTTGTCTATGAACCAGACGTGATCCATAGATTTTGCCCAAGCCGTCACCATTATTACTAGGGGGGCTGACGAATATTAACGTCATTCCCATTCGATAGTTTCGGTTAAGAACTACCTTAGGACCGGCTAACCCTCGGCTGATAAACAGTGCCGAGGAACCCTGGCCCCTTCGGTGGTGCGGATTCTCACCACACTGTGCTGCTACTCTTCCCAAGACTCTCATTAGTATTCGGTCCACAAGATCTCAAAACCTTGCTTCCGTCCAAACACTACGCCGCGTTACCACATCATCTTACGATGGTCTGAAGTATCGGTATTCAATTTTAGTCCCGTCCCTTTTCCCGGCCCGCAAGCTAGACCAGTGATCTGTTACGAACTCTTTCAAGGATGGCTGCTTCTAAGCCCACCTTCTGGTTGTTTTCGACCACGGACACGGTTTGTCTGTGACACTTAATTGAAATTTAGGGACCTTAACTTCAGGCTGGTATGTTCACCTTGCGTAATGGTAGCTTACCCACCATCACTCACTGCCTGCGTCTACAACGATTACACCTTCGGAGTTTGGCAGCGTATCGAGGGATCGCTCCCCCTAAATACGCAATCAGTGCTCTACAGCGTAATCAATCTCGACAGACGTCTACCTACGAGTAGTTTCACGCGGAACCTGCTATTGCCAACCTCGATTGGACTTTCACCCCTATACCCAGCTCGTCCGAGCGATTTGCAGATCAGCAACGGTTCGATCCTCCACCCAGTTTTCACCGGGCTTCAATCTGGCCAGGCATAGATCGGTTGGCTTCAGGTCCTCCACCATTGACTCCAAGCGAGCACACTTCGTCCCTCACAGTAAAACTGCTGCGGACTTGTCGGTTTCCCTTCGGCTTCGGAGATCAACTCCTTAACCTCGCCAATGATCAAGACTCCCTGGGGCATTTTTCGAAACGCACGAATAGACGCTGCTCATATCTTCGCTTTCACGCCTATTCTGCCTGTACCTATCTGGTTTCACGGTCTTTTCACATCCCGTTAAGGATTCTTTTCAGCTTTCACTCACGTTACTTGTAAACTATCGGTCTCGAGCTGTATTTAGGATTGGAGGTTCCTGCCCCCCATCTTCAGGCGCGATATCCAACGCACCCTACTCCTGAGTCATCACGTGGCCATATCATATACGAATACGGGACTTTCACCCTCTTTGGCTGTGCCGTTCCAGGCGACTTCTTCTTCTATGACTTAGGCGATAGATGATCACACCACATCTCTCTCAGTTTCCAGTCGAGATTCGGTTTGTCCTTGTCCGTTTTCGTTCGCCACTACTCACGGAATCTCTTTGATTTCTTTTCCTCCCCCTACTAAGATGCTTCAATTCGGGGGGTTCCCTATCGCTATTGCGATTACACCCTGAGGCGTAGGAAGTCCCATTCAGCAATCTGCGGATCCAAGACATTCATGCGTCTCCCCGCAGCTTATCGCAGCTTGTCACGACCTTCGTCGGCACTCGAGCCGAGCGATCCCCCAGATAGGTTGTAGCAACAAATGTTAATTCACACCTGTGCGAGTAACCCTTCGGTTTTCAGTCATGCCAATTGACGTCCTCAGAAGATCGTCTCCCCTCGGGGCGATCCTCCTAGTCACTTCCCCAGTCATGACAGGCATGGCCGGGTGCATAAGCAAGCGTCCGACCAACATGCTCTATATGAAACCATCGCGAGAGGTATGCAAAACCACTGCTGGAAGCCTTAGCCCTAAAACGCCCACTGCGCAGCATTTAGAGGCGGTTTTTCAAGGCTAAGTTTTAGGGATCAAGCCAGTGGTGATGGTACCCGTTCAAGATTAGCTTTGACTAATGGGTCGTCGACAGCGGCACTAAACAGGCGCCTAGCCTCATCAAATCGGCCTAATTGTAAGAGTGCAGCAGCCTCGATATTGATGCCTTCAACATCGCTTGGTTGTCTTTCTCTGAATACTTTTACAATACCCAATGACTTCTCATTGCGGCCACTTACCAATAAGGCGTGCGAGAGGTTGAGAATCAAATCGTTTTTTGCAGGATCTATTTTTGCTGCCTGGCGCAAAGCCATAATGGCTGATTCGTATTGAGTTGCCGAAAGTGAAACCGTGCTTGCATCGCTACTTCCCTCCATTTGAATCGCCTTTTGGAGAAGTGCTAACCCGTAATTATTGAGCACAGCAGCATCGCTAGGAATTTGTTGAGCGAGGCGTTGGAAATTCCGTGCTGCTTGGTCCCAATCCTCCTTGGCCATGCAATCGAAACCGTTGGTAAGATAATCCTCTAATTCTGGTGAGCCGTTGGTGTTTACCTCCATCGCTCTAGCTGGATGTAATTCAGGGCTGGACACTCCTGATAATTCGGGAATTACCTCGGGTGCTTGTTGATGTATATTATCGAGGTCAACCGCCACTTCACTAACGTTGAAAGTATCCTCGAATTCGACTTCTATAATTTTCTCTTCCTCTTGATATATCGAATCAATATCGGTATCAGGTGCGTCTATTCGCCACATTTGAGGTACTTCGTCTTCGGCGTCATCATCCGCTGTTGTTTGTGAAGTATCGATGGCTTCGACCTTTAGCTGTGGTTGCTCTTCAACGATTGCTGTTGCGGTTAATTTCACTGGGCTTTCAGATTGAACGAGCATCTGGTCTTTCGCCTCTGGTTGTTCCAAGACAGGCAGATCCATTTCTAGCTCTAACTCGGGTTCTTCAAGAGATTCTGTCGCTTCTGATGCCGATTCAGGTTCTGGTTCTAGTTCAGAAGATTGTTGGCTTTCAGCAACTGCTTGAACCATCAGTATTGATGCTGGTATCGAGGATTCCTCATCTTCGACCTCAGTGACATTACTACCGATGCCAAAAGGTAAGGAAGATGCGTTTACCGAGGATTCAGCGCCCATGCCAAAGGGCAGGTTCGACGACGATTCTATCGTTTGTGGAGTCTCATCTTCAAATGGTTCATCGCCTATACTTTCAGCCAACTCATCGAGTCCAGGCATCGATTCAGAGTCGTGAGTTGGTAACTCTTCGCCCTGTTCGAGGTCCTTGGCCACAGTGGAGCCGCAAGAGGGACAGGAAGCACCACTGATGAAGTGGAGTCCGCAGACACTACATTCAAACATGTTCCCTCACCATTGACAAGCAGAAAGTCCACATCTTTCAAGCAACCGCAGGAATGCTATACTTTCATTCCTCTTCGCCAACCATATCCTCGATGAACGAAGAGGATTCAACAAATGATTCAGCCCAATCCTTACCTTTGGATCTCCCCCTGGAATATTGCCAAATCGCTCCGAAAAGGGTCAATCCCATCAAAACCCACTTGAAAACCGGGTCGAC
>CAUYXQ010000034.1:0-9669 GCA_963577015.1 Candidatus Thalassarchaeaceae archaeon | reverse complement strand
TTAGCACTCCATCACCGTCAATATCTGGATTATTTGACCAATGGTAAATGCCCTCATCATTTCTTCCATGAGCTGAAATTATGTACATCCCATTTGGATGCCAATCTACTCCATATATCGACCCACAATTATTTCCACCGCCACTTGAAGTACAACCGCCAGGACGTGGTGCTGCTAATGTATCAATGATTGTTGCAGTAGTGTCATGGGTATTGAAAATCCTAATACTTGCACCATCTGATTGATAATAAGTATGACTAGCTGCAATTTGAGTTGAATCGGGGGAGAATTCTATATCGTTGCAAGAGGTTGAGGTATCATATACCCATCTTTGATTCATGGAATGGTAATCGATCATTCTGACTCTTGCGCCGCCGCCTGTATAAGCTTCACATACAGCAATAGAATTACCATCTGGAGACCAAGCAATAGAATTGATAGTACCTCTATTGGTGTTAAGAGTTTCATTTTGAGTCCATGTTTCAGTTTCATACACCCAAATATCTTCATCGCCACCTATCACTATTCGACTACTATCAGGACTCCAGTCGACAGAATAGAATTGGTCCTCGCCTGCTGGCTCAAATGAATGAATCAGGGTTCCATTCATCGAGTCAAATATTTCGACTTGTCCATCCCCGCTATTACCGTCGCGAGCACCGACAACAGCAATCATTGTCCCATCTGAACTGTATTCCAATTCATTTGTATCCTCACCACCAGTGCCTACAGAGAAGAGTGGTGTCATATTGTTTGAATAGTAGGTTTTCAACTCGTCACCATTCGTTGATGCGGCGACAAAAGTCCCATTAGGCGACCAGGCAACATCACGAATTGCAGAAATCGAAACTGATTTGAGATTTTGTTTTGTGGTAGTATTCCAAACTCGCATAGTAGACCCATCAGAAGTCAAGTAGTACTTTCCATCATTATTGAATATTGATACATAAAAATCGTCGTTACTAGGCTGATGCGAATCTTGTAAAAACCCTTCATTCTGAATGACCCAAGGATCGTTCTTGTCACTAGTCCCATCACCATCTTTGTCAGGACATCCAGTTCTGTCGACTGTACTGTTCCCTTCTGCAACCGGGCAATCATCTAAGGAATCATCAACACCATCACCATCGGTATCGGCAGCAGCAGAATTGAATGAAACAAAGACTAACATCAAGACCATTAGGGACGACGACCATCCTCTCTTAAGGTCGATATAGCCTTCAGACATGAACTTCCGTCATATCTCTCTTCAAAGGTGTTATGGTTGGTTTGTGCACGAGAATCTCATCAGTTTAGGGCAAGCATTGAATCGCCCTTCTTTGAGCGAAGCACGTGACCGCAGAACTGCCGAAGGTGAATATCCCGGTCACTGACCGCATTCTTTTACATTTGGCGGAGCATCTCAATCAAAATGACCGCTTCATGGTTTCAAGTGCCCTCACAAGACCAGGGATTGCAGAGGCTTGTGCTTTACACGCACCAAATGTGTCTAGGGCTATGCGTAATTTATTGAAGAAAGGTGCCGTAAGTGAGCATTCTCGCTCAATAATTGGTGATGAGAGGCGTCAAAAAACTTGGCAACTGACAGAAAGTGGAATAGACAGTGCCAAAAACTCATTGAAGAAGCATGAAAAAACCGATGTTTTGATCAGAGATCAAGAAGGGACATTACTCGAACTTGAAGCAGGTAAGGTCTCTGATAGATTAGAAGCGGATTTGACTTTATTGCAGATTCTTCTTCATGCTCAGCACGAAGGGGTATTGACCTATGGTGATATTAGATTCGGCCCTATTCGAAAAGGGGAGTCTGAATCATTACCAACACCGGGAAAATTGACGCTATTGGCAGGCGCTCATGCAACCTATCACTTCCATCCACCAAAGACGAGATTGGTTCATGGTCGTGATAGAGAATTGGAGGAGATGAATCAATGGTTTGATTCTAGGCGGCCGTGCATGGTAATAGACGGAATAGCAGGAATAGGTAAATCGACCTTGGTTGCAAATTGGCTTGAGGGAAGAATTGAAGAAGAACCCAATCTTTCGGTATGCTGGTATCCTTGTCAGATATGGGATAGAGAACTCGGTTTAGCGACCAGCCTCTTACATCGATTTGGCATCGATGAAAAACACGACCCCTATCAATTGATGGAGACTTTACCATTATCGCCCGGTGCGGTTTTCAACGTAGATTCATGGCGAAGACGTTTGCTTGCATACCTTACCGACGCAACCGCTATTCGAGAGAGATTCAAAGATGAAGCGGGAGGGCCACCGCCATATTGGTTAATCGTTCTCGATGACATTCATCATATCTGTGCTCACTCAAAGGAATTGCTCGGCGCTCTCTTACAGATGTCAACCAAAGCCCCCTTGCGGCTAGTGATGATTTCGCGCACCACTTTGGACATCTACGACCGTCGTGATGTTCATACTCGCAATATCGTGTGTGAATTATCTCTCAAAGGTTTGTCTCTCGATGAGGTTGGGGAATGGTTAGAGTCCTTCGAGGGTGAAGACGTACCATCTGCCGGAGTGATTCACGATGCGACAGGAGGTCATCCGCTTGCCATGGAATTGTTGGAACTTTATGGTACCCCGGAACACGAGGATTGGTTGCGTTTCCTCGATGAGGAGATTATTATACACATGCCGAAGGAGGAGAGAAATCTATTGGCGACTTTAGCACAAAGCCCCGAACCAATCGTTTGGCAAAAACTTGCTGAGGCCTGTGAGTGGGATGGTGAGCCACCAAAACGCCTGATTAGTCACGGCTTATTGATGGAGCTAGAAAGTGGGATGTGGTTACACGAAGCCCTTAGAGAGCGATTATTGAGGGAAGTTGGCGAAGTTGCCAAAAAACGGCGAAAGCGTTTGGACTGATTAGAAGCCATCAGCGGCGATGTGCTGATCTAACCATCCGAGAAGTTGAGATTTTGGCATCATCCCGGTTTTATTATCAATCATTTTTCCATTTTTGAATAAGAACATTGCCGGGATTCCTCGCACTCCAAATTTTGCGGCATTCATACTGTCCGAATCGGTATTGACTTTAGCGATGGTAATATCGCGTTCATTAGCTATTTGTTCCAAAACCGGCGAAAGCGCTTTACAAGGGCCACACCAAGGCGCCCAGAAATCTACTAATACCAATTTGTTATCATTCATTATTTGATCGAATTCAGAATCATTTACCGCTAGAACTTGTCCCATATCACTCACTAATACAAGCCTCGGGTCGGAATCATATGAGCATTTGCAAAAGCGAGACTTCATCAAACCGCAGTCATTGGGATGGGCTGAGAGGGTAACTTGATTATCGCACCATCCGTTCTGACCGCCGATTTGGCTGATTTGGGTGCCGCTTGCAAGGAGGCGGTAACGGCTGGTCTCGATTGGTTACATCTCGATGTGATGGATGGTAACTTTGTACCCAATCTCACCTTTGGCCCACCGGTCATTGCTAAATTGCGCCAAGCCCTTGGCGATGGACCGGTTTTTGATGCACATCTGATGATTGAAAACGCCGAAGAATCGTTTCAGCAATACATCGATGCTGGTTGTAATCATATCTCTGTTCATGTCGAAGCAGTAAGACACCTACATCGCTGTGTTACAGCAATCCGGGCGGCCGGTGCCAGTGTTGGAGTGGTTCTGAATCCTGGAACTGCAGTGGATGCAGCATTGGAGGTACTTCCAGAAATAGATTTGGTTTTGGTGATGAGTGTTAACCCAGGTTTTGGTGGACAGAGTTTCATATCGACGGTCGAGACCAAGGTTAGAACCCTTGCAAAAGCCATTTCAGAACAGGTGGAAAACGGTGGTCGAGAAGTACAGATTCAGATAGATGGCGGGGTTAAAGCACACAATATAGCCATGCTTCATGAGTGGGGGGCAAGAAATTGTGTGGTTGGTTCAGGATTATTCAACCAAAGTTCCTCGGTGGCTGACAACCTCGCTGTGATTCATCAAGCACTCGAGTGATATCGATGCGAATACTGCTGGTAACTCGGCTATTTCCTCTACCGACTAATTCAGCACGCGGAAATTTTGTCGCTGACCACGCATCATTATTACGAGGACTAGGTCATGATGTCAAAGTGGTAAATCCATTACCGCGCATATTCAGATATCAAGAGGCGAGAAGGTCGACCCTTGAGGGGGTAGCCAAAGCCCCACGAAAGTTCATTCACGAACAAATCGAGGTTCAAGTGTGCAAACATCTACAACTTCCCAATTGGCCTTCAATTACCGCTTGGAGAGTTGCTGCTCTCAAAGTCGAGTTAGGGGATTGGCAGCCGGATGTGGTGATTTGTCATACCTTGTGGCCAGTGGCAATCCTTGCTAAACTACTAGCAGAAAAATTCACTGTACCTCTGGTAGGAGTGGTACATGGGCATGATTTTTCTGTAGGTTTGCAAAACCCTCTACTCAGCAAAAGAATCGAAAAAATAACTCAATCATGTGATAGTTTGGTAGTGGTTTCTCCAATACTCGAAAATGTTTCTGCCAAAGTCATTCCTTGTCACGTCGCAGTGGGTGACGAATGGCTAAACCCCTTGCGCAAATGGCGAGGTTCTTGGCGCAATCAATCGATAAATCTGTTATTTCCTGCCGACCCTCGCCGTCCTGAAAAAAATCATGTGCTATGTCTCAAAACCGGAGCGGAGTTGGAAAAGAGGGGTTGGCAAGTCAATCTCACCGTAATGAAAAAGCAACCCAGGTCAATCGTTTGGGATCGCATGTCAACGACTGACATTTGTATAATCACTTCCACACGAGAGAGCGGCCCACTAGTCGCTAGAGAAGCGATCGCCTGTGGAAGCCCGGTTGCGGCAGTTGATGTCGGCGATATGGCATCATGGTTACCCGAGGTCTTCTCTGCAGATCCTAGTGCATTAGCCGACGGGATTGAAAGCATCTTGCGTGATGGGCAAAAAGTCACTCTTCCTGAAAGATTTTCTCTTCAGAACGTAGCCAGCCAATGGAGTGAATTGCTGGAATCACTGTGAGTAACCCAATCATGGCAAACCAACTACCATTGGCCAGAAACCAGCCGGTAAGCGCTGAGATAAGAGCAAGAATATCGATTAACGGATCCCTCCATCGACCTTGCCCGGACATCAATCGGGCAACGATAAGCATGGCAGCCGAACCACAGACCGAGCCCCAAGCAGCCCCCATCACTCCATATGTGGGTATGAGAATCCAGCCAACAACCCCTGCGACAATTACAATAATTGCGAGGAGTGTAGTGAATCTCCACGGATTTTCACCAGCCTGTAAGCCTACGTAGTACGGTACACTCAGAATAGTAAATGCCCAACCGATCAACAAGATATCGAATATTTGAACCGCGGCATGATATTTTGGTTCAAAGGCAATCGGGAGTAGATATGACACGATGAAATGGCCAAAGAAAAGACCGAGTGGCAGTAAAATAATGGTATAATGACGAGCCCTAATAAATCGGTTTTGCCATTCAACTTCATCATCCCTTACCTCACCAAATACCGGTAATAATGCCGCACGCATAGCCTGTGGTAGCATTATTCCCGCAATCCAAGCCAACTGCGCAACATTGTACAAGCCTACATCCTCATAGCTAGAAAAAATAGCAAGAAGAAATTTCTCAAGTCTTGTAACATATGGTAGAACTCCAAGGGTTATTGCAAATGGTAAGGCTGCAAGTAGGAGGGTCTTATCGCTCTTCCATTCAGGTGGCAATTCACCTTCACCATGCGCATTTCTTCCAATTTTTAAGGCCAAGAATGTCGCACTAATAAACGCAATAATCGTAGCAACTAAAAACGCACCTGCCCATATGCGAACATCTGAAACACCAGACCAATACAGGGAGAAATAGAGACTGGTAGTTGTGATTCTTTCGATTATTTTCACCCCACCTTCAAGTCTAGCCTCGCCTAAACATCTAAGGAGACTACGATAGGGATAGGTGGCGATTTGGATGAGCATTATCGCTGCGCATATCCAAATCAATTCAAACGGGATATCGGGCCATATAAGGTGCCCAGAAATCAGACCGATACCGATGAATGGAAGAGCGATAATCGCTTGTAGTTTAATTATTCTATGGGCGGCGGATAATGCATGACTCGGCGCTCGTGCGCCATCTCGATTGAGCAGGGTTGGCAAACCCGCATCTATCAAGATGAAAAGCGTTGCAAATGCATCGAGTAAAATAACCAATAGACCGTATTCGGTTTGTAATAACGCCCTTGTTAAGAATACTTGTCCGAGCAATCCGAGAATAATGGCAACTAAGTCGGAGCCGGCTAACCAAGCCGTATCTCGCCCTAGCTGTGGGCTGCGCATGAATAGGGCTTGCAGACAATGGTTGAAAGCCCACCTGTGGTTAGGTCGGGCTGAGGGAGTATATGCCAACCACAGAATGGCTTGAATCTGAAATTAAATCAATTTTGCCAAATAGTGAGGTCGAGGCGATTGACTTGCACGGCACAATGGACCATTTTCATATTAGAATCATCGATGAATCATTTGCCGATTTACGTCCACTTCAGCGTCAAAAATTGATTCTTAATCATTTCCGTGAGCACATTCCTTCACCAATACATGCAATAGATCTCAAGTGTATGACTCCAGAACAGGCTCAAATTTCTACAAATACGGTATTCGATCCACATGGCGGCGGCACCGGCATCCATATCAAGAGGAATCAGAAGCATCAGAACAAGGAGTGACACATATGGATTGGACACCAGAGGAATTACAAGCGATTGTTAGCGAGCACAGACTCGTTTTATTCATGAAAGGAGTCCCAGGAGCACCTCAATGTGGCTTCTCAAATCGGGCAGCTCAAGTTATGGAAACATTTGCCAAAGAAAACGATACGGTATTCGCTAGTGTCGACGTTCTATCCGACTCAAGAGCAATCCCTTCGATATGCGCGTGGTCGGATTTCCCAACCATGCCTCAGATATATATCAACGGTGAATTAATCGGCGGTAGTGACATTGCTCTAGAGATGCATGAGGACGGTTCTCTCAAAGAGATGTTCACCGCCAATAATGCTTGAATTCACAGGGTGATTCGATTCACCACTGCGGATTTGATAAATACCACTCAATGGATATAGCAAGACCTTCTTTTAGATTGATCGAAGGTTCAAATCCAAGAATATTACGAGCTTTACTAATATCGGCAAATGAATGAACTATATCACCAGTTCTAGCCTCAGTATATATCGGCTCTATTTTTGCGATTTGAGGGTTTCTCTCCGCCAGTATTTCTCTAATTGTGTAATATAAGTCATTGATTGTGGTAATTTCACTACAAGCGATGTTGAACACTTCACCATCCATTCCTTCCTTATATTCTGCGGTTAAGGCAGCGATATTTCCGGAGACGATATTACTTACGAAAATGAAATCTCTACTCTGTTCACCATCGCCATAGATTGTAGGCGCTTTACCGGCGAGTAATAGGTCTACAAATTTCGGGATAACTGCAGCATAGGCGCCATTGGGGTCTTGCTTTGGACCAAACACATTGAAATATCTTAAGCCAATGATCTGAATTTCATAGCAATTTGCAAACGTTTCTTGTAATAATTCTGCAATCCTTTTACTAGCGGCGTATGGGGAAAGTACTTTTCCGGTTTCAGATTCCAGTTTAGGAAGGGTTTCGTCATCACCATATACAGCAGAACTCGATGCATGAACAATTCTTTTCACACCAGCATCTTTTGCAGCAAGCATAACATTGAGTGTACCAAGCACATTATTCGTTAGGGTGTGTAGTGGATTATCTATTGACATTGGTACCGAACTTACCGCAGCCTGATGACTTACTAGCGTACACCCACTAATTGCATTATCACAACTAATTCTATCCTTGATATCACCTTGGATAAAAGTGAATTTATCATTATCCATTAAATGTTGGATATTTTTCATTTTTCCTGCCGAAAGATCATCGAGAACAACAACTTCGGCGCCCATATTAACCAACGAATCACAAAGATGAGACCCAATGAATCCAGCCCCGCCAGTGACCAGTACTTTTTCATTGGACATGTCTAGTTGTTCAGGCATGTAATGGCGTCGAGGCACATCATAGAAAACCTCCTCTATCGAATAATGTAAGGCGCCCTACATTCGGATGTTCAATCATCTCGAAGTAAATATTGAGAAATATTATCAGCCCCATTATCGGTATTACAATCCGCGATTCCTTCGAACTTGATCGAAAGTAAACCTTCAATATCATTTTCTAATCCCTTGGGGCTTCGATCTAGATTGACCAGACCCCAACCTTCTACTACTGCATTTTCACATCTAGCCACTTGATCATCCATTCCAGTGTTTAAATTAGGCAGAAAGAGAGTTGGTATTTTCATGATTCTCATTTCGTGAAATGAATTATAACCCCCGGCTTGGACAGAAATATCAAATCCTTTGAGATAAAGAGAATTGGGATAATCACGAATTATATGCACCCGTTCTTGATTGATTTGCAAACGTTCACCTAACATTGATTCTCCAAGAACCACATGCATATTATCGTATTTTAGTAATGCGGAAATGACTAGATTTATTTCAGACTCAATATCATTTATTCTGCCTGCCCCTAATTGAACATAGGCAACTTGAGATTCGCTTGGTATTCCAATTCGGTGCCTAACGCTTTTTCTATTCCACATCTCATCAACATCGACTAATGTTATCGGCGGCACTCTAAGGACTTCAACATCATGCTCTAAATCACTGTCAGGGATTTCAACAACATCATTAGGATGAATTATCAGGTCAAAATGTTGGATACTATCGACAGGAATCCTACTGCCCTTTCGGAATGTACCACGCCTCACCCAGGTTTTTCTTAACCATTTTTTATCATTAATGGCATTGAGCATCCCCCGATATGGATATGCTCCGTCATAGATGAATTCCTTTGGCTTATGTATCTCAAGAACCAATGATAACATTTCATCTACAAGGGTATTCCATGTGTTTGTAGCCATTTGACTATGTTTGTGTCTTCCAGATAGATGGTAAGTGGGAAAACCTTCAGCATACGGAATATGAAGGGTAGGCATTGTGGTGAAAAAAACAATTTCCAATTCGGGGTCATCACGCTTCATTTTTTTAGCTACAGAAAACAACCTAGTGAAATGTCCAAAACCTACACCATTGGTGGGGAAAAGAACAATGCTATTTCGGGCAATAGTAATTTCATCATCCCCCATTCCACTGTTAATATGGGTGATCCTACCCAAGCGTTCAAGTCCCATTCTGAAGATTAACCAAGGGAAAGTAATGGGTAATAATAATAGCAGCCACGGTTTTCGCACAGCGGTGGTAATGTGAACTCCTATTCTAAACGAAACCGAGGCTCGAATCCGCCGTAAATCTCTTTTTGCCCTTGTAAAAGCAATCCTTTGCCGATTACGTTCCAAGACGGAATCGTCAATTGAGCCAATCACTATTTCTTTTTTTTCTTTCATAATTGAACAACTCACCAATATCAGTTCGATTGTGGAAATAGGTCTACATCCTCCAGCCTATAAGGTAAGGCCATGGGCTCTAATTCTTCAACAAACCTGTCGCGTATGTATTGCCTAAGGTATTTTGGAATTAATTCAAAGCCCGGCGAGTAATATTTTTCCCACCATCCTAAATCATTTAC
>CAUYXQ010000033.1:0-9918 GCA_963577015.1 Candidatus Thalassarchaeaceae archaeon | reverse complement strand
CACTGGTGAAATCCTCACGCCGCTGCAATCCCCATCCGGCCAAGGGGGCGGCCCGACTTCGATTTCCTCAAATCAAATCAATGCTTTATGGACCGATACCGACAATGGTGATCTCTACATAGCTACCCAGCGCAGCCTAGAGAAATGGGATGGAACAAGTGTAGAAAATATCTACAACGATTGGCGCCAGTCGACTTACGATATCACAAATACTCAAACATTTATCTATACTGCATCCGATGATGGATTGTGCCGTTATTTCAAGAGTAGTGGAAATCTAGATGAGTGTTTTACCGATGACGATGGTCTTCCTGATAATGAGGTTCTTAGTGTTGTAAATGAAGACCCTACTCTGTATGTTGGTACAACTAGCGGTGTTGCATTATTTGGCATTTACAATGATACTGTTTACGATACATGGGAATCTGGCGCTTCTAGTAATGGCGTAGCGGAAACCGCAATCATTGGTGATGTTGTCTATGTCGGATTGAATAATATCGGCCTTGCACGTTATGATTTGGCCACATCTGAATGGCTACAGACTTGGGACGAATCCCTTGGAGTTATCAACGACATTGAAATTACATCGATTACAAAGGACTCCAATCCCAACCGACTTTGGGTCGGAGGTGGCGATGGTGTACAATTGATAGATGTAGTCAATTCGACTGAAATTTTACATTGGGCAGACTCTTCATCTCAATATCCTGGTACGCGTAATCCATATCAGATGGTAGTCACAAATGATGTTCTTTACTATCGTTACCAATGGCAATGGGGAGACGGGGGCTGGAGTGAGGGTGAAATTCGCAGAATCGACATCTCTACCCAAACCGCGCTCACAAGTCTTGATACGGGCAATAGATTAGGAATTAGTGGCTATACTTATGGAATGGGCCTAACTGGAGAGATTCTTACAATTGGAGTTTCAGAATATAGCCAAGGCAGCGCCCAACCTGCCGGTGGCATCGTTCAATGGAATACTAGTTCGGGAACTTGGATGGCGGATAACATGATATCTGGTGAAGTAAATGATGTTGAAACCCTAAGAGATACTACAGGTGACCTATGGGTTGCTTGGGGAGAAAGATCGCTAATTCGTTATGATTCCACAGGTGCTGAAAAAGACTTTTTTGATTCCTCGGACCTAGATTTGCCAATTCGAGGAATCGTTGAATGGGATTCTCAAATCCTTTTTGCTAGTGAGGAAGGAGTTGAACGTTGGGATTTGCAAACCGATGACTGGACCACGACTTGGACGGCAGGTAATGGTTTACCAAATAATGCTGAAGATGATATTGACGAATTAGAGATAATCGATGGTTCATTATGGATTGGAACATCCTCATCACTCGAAAGATGGTGGGGTAACCAATATGAAAGCTCCACAATACTGAGAGTTGATTCTGCTGGAACTTGGGACTCGTGGACTCAGGATGCCCCAGGTATTGAAAATGGATATCCGATTTCATTAACCGGTTGTGGTGGATGGGTGTTTGCAGCTATGCTAAACAACAACGCAGGGCTATCAATGTTTGACGGTTCACATTGGTCCGCTGTATCTAATCAAGATATTGAGAGTGACGACGATGTTAATTCGGTTACATGTGACGATCAAGATATTCTTTACGTCGGCTATAATTCAGAGAGCAGGGGAATTTCCCGCTTCGATGTTGCGAATGATGCTTGGCTAACCCCGATTTCTACACAAAGTGTTGGCGTTAGTGATGGCGGCACTGATAGTGATGGCTTGTTTTGGTTTGACGGCGATTTATTCATCGGCCATGAAAAGGATAGTGGCTGGCTAAATGGTGGTCTTTCGGTTATTCCTAGTAGTGGTAGCACATATTCTACCGGCTTTACACAATTTGGTGGCGCCGCGGTTTCCGCTTTCTCAATGGATGGTAACAATCTATTAATTGGCCAAGGAGGAACGGGATTGAGTAGAGTCATAATGCATCCAGTCAACTCATTCAACGGCTTCACCATCATAATCGATAATCCCGGCTTAGAGGATGGCTGGATAAGTGATGTAGTAGGAAATAACACTCATATTTATGTCGCTACCAACGACCCTGGTTTCGGTGGTGGAGGAGGTAATACTGGAATCATGGAAGGTACCAGAGATCCAACTGGTGTAATCACTTGGACGCGAACTTGGTCGACGACGGGTCTACCAACAAAGGACCTCGAATTCGATGGTAGTAATCTATGGGGTACGTTGACAGGTCTCGGCTTATTTTCTCTTAATCTATCGACTGGAAGTGCTGTTAGTATGCCTTCAGGTCTACACAATTATGTTGATGGTATCTTTATCGAAGGCGACCAGATAGCGGTCGGATTAGAGAGTAATGATTTCGCAACTGCAGGAATGGAAGTATGGAACACCTCTTCCTCGGCCTGGGATGCAGCTGCCTTGATGGATGGATTGCCCTCCAATATTATCTCTTCATTCGCTGAAGTGGAAGATTATGTATTCATCGGCACCAATAGCGGAATTGGCGTTTGGAATAAAACCGTAAATTCTTGGGACGCACCATTAACTATGCAAGATGGACTTTCATCGAATGACATTCAAGATTTATCAGCGCCATTATCAAACAACGGTGACCATATTATTCTCTATATCACAACCGTGATGGGTATCGACCGTTGGATTATAGATCAGAAGGTCAATTTAGGTGTAGTAACAGCCGCTGACGGAATGATTGGCACCGATGCTCACGATATAATTCTCATACCCGGGTCAACTCCCCAAGCATGGCCAACCGCATATATCAGTCACCGCGGAAGTGACCTTTCTCGACCAGGGGTTACCAGTGTGATGATAGATTCTCAAGGAACTGGTAATGAACAAATAATGAACCACCATAGGTTTGACCAACTTCCTTCTAATACCGTAAGAGCTCTGACAAGTGATTCATGGGGATTGCATGTTGCAACCACAGAATCACCGATTGTTCACTATAATCAGACCTCGATGGAATTTGAAAATGGGGTAGCGCTTTGGCAATTGGGTGGTACTCTGGTAAGCGACATGTATAGTGATGGGACGAGGTTGTTAATCACCAGTGATGGCGGGGCCACTGTGGTCCGAGTAAGCCAATCAAATCATCAAATAATTCGACAACTGTCAACTGTTGACACCTACACTGGAATAATTTCGAGCGGTGGTGCATGGTTAATCGGCGAAGATGGGCTGGAGAGATGGAGTCCTGCAGGAGTAAGATTAGATGAGATCAATATGAGAAGGGCGATGCCCCTCAGTGCCAATATTGGTAATTATTCTATGGATATCAGTGAATTCACTCACCCTGGAAACCAAATCTCATATTTTGCTACTGGAGAGAGTTACACATTGAATGAGTTTGGCTTTGCTGGACCACATGGAATCACACTACAATCTCTAGGGCTAGTCTTAGCATCACCTTCGCATGGAGCCGCGACTTGGGCGAAGATGGGTTTGCTAAATTATCGCAGCACTTTGAATCTCTCAGGTGATTCAAGTATGATGCCAAATTTCCAAACCATGGTTGATAGTGGACGAATAATCAATGGTAGCAGTATTGTCACACTCGGTCTTTCGTCACCGACAAATGGTTCTTTGGAACTCCGAATGACCTATGATTGGATAAAGACAGAAACCCCGATATCCCTGATTTCCTTCGAGGATAAACCAGATGACGGGGGCAAGGTCTTACTTGCATCATGGAGTTTGATTCACGATTCTGATTTTGAGAGTTATTTGATATATCTTAGTGATAGTGAGTGGCCAACCGACACCGGTGCCGATGATTTGCTGATACGCACCGTGGATGCTACCATCTCACAACATGAAACCCTGAATGTGCAATTGGATACTGCGAATGGCATGCCTCTTGTCGATGGCCAGCAATATTGGGCATTGATAGTCGTTAAATATGACGATAGCAATTATGGCACCCCTTCCTTTGCAATCGAACCTGCATCACCAATTGACAATGTCCCTATGCCTCCTTATTGGCTCGATGCGAGACCATTTGAAGGTGGAATGGATGGTGACCTTGAACTTGAATGGTCCCGTTGTACTGCTCAGGACATATCACATGCAAACGTCTATGCCTCTTCGGTTGAGATATCCGATGCTATTGGTTTGTCTCCTGATTTCACAATACTACCAATCGATGGCAATACCACGATTATAAGTCTTGAAGCCGGTAGACCATATTGGATTGCAATGACTTGTGTTGACGATGCTGGACAGGAGGATTTACTCAATCCCATAATCATCGGCCCTGTGATTCCAACCGGTGGTATCAATGATGGAATTCCTCCATCTAAACTAACCGATGTTTGGGCGATGGACGTTGCCGATGATGATGGCGGTGTAATCGAGGTCGGTTGGGGCGAGAGTATTGCTGATGATTGTGCTTTTATCACGGTATACATTACAGAAAAAATCGATGGGGTAGAGAAACCAACGAGCGTGGTTAATTTCAGTGCTGTGAAAATAATTACCAATTGTGAAGAAGGTTCGACATATATCTCAATGATAGAGGATGAATTATTGGTCGACGATACCACTTATTGGGTCGGCATGGTCGCCAGCGATAAGTGGCTCAATGCCGATCTTGGTGATGTTACCATTCTTGAAGTCACACCGTTTACCAGTTCTATTGTTGGTATTGCACCTGCGAGAATCACCCATATCGATGCTTGGGATCACGCTGATGATGATGGAACTGCAATCGATGTATCTTGGACTTCTTCCGATGCTCCAGATTTCGCCTACTATACGATTTGGGCGTCGGAACACGCGGTTGATGACTTACGTGATTTAGAAGAAAGCGGATCGATAATCGATGTTTACTATCCTGATTCCATATATTGCGCCTGCTTAATAATTGATAAACAGACCTTTAATGCTGAAGAAACCAAAATGGAAATCATTTTGGAAACCGCTCTTTATGGCGGCAATGGACTCTCCCAATCTGAAGCGTCTACAATCATTCCAGGAATCGAATTACACGTAACTGTCACTGCTCACGACCTCAAAGGAAATGTACACATATTCGGCCTTTCTCAGGCGAGTGTGATTCCGATTGATAATCAAAACGACGATGACCCTCCTTCAAGAGTCGACGGGTTGACCCTGGAAGATCGCTTGGGTGACGATGGCTCTGCCCTATTGCTTGAATTCACACCATCGGGAGATAGTGACATACACTCGTACGAAATCTATGCTGCATCAAGAGACTTCTCCGCTGTTGGCACGAATAGCAATGGCCCGAGAATCCCGCTACTAACCATTGTTGATAGGGAGCCGATGATGCCGATTATCATCGACACACTCTCTGATGGAAATATGATTGTCAAGGGTATTGAAATCACTGTTGCAGTGGTTGCAGTCGACTCAGCGGGTAATGCCCATCTCGATAATCTCAACACCGCATCTGCCATCGCTCTTGCCGATGGTGAGGCTGATGATGGCTCAAATCTACCTGAAATAGAGGGGGTTAGTGTGAAGTGGGTCGGTGAGGATATTCATGTGTCATGGAGCCATTCCTCCTCGAGTGAAGTGAGAGGGTATATGGTCTATATGGCGGTATCCAATTTCACAAATATCGATGATGCCGCCTTAATGGGAACCCTGCCAGCGTCTAATCTATTGGTCATTTCAGCGGATATGTTCACGGGATTGAATTCAGAAAACCCATATTGGATTGGTATTTCAGCGATGGATGATGATTCGAATAAGAAGAATATCGTAGCATATGAATTAAGTCCAGCTGAAAAGGATGATACAGGAACCGGTGCAGGCGAGGAATTATCAAAGTCGGAAAGTTCTCAATTCTCTAATATGATGACACCTGAAGGGGTATTAATCGGTGCCTTTTTCTTGATTATTGTAATTTTACTCCTACTGGTTGTCAGAGGAGGGGGCCGGGGTGGTAGTGACAAGAATTACGAATTACAAGAGGCTACATGGGGCATCCAACCTCGTTCTGGATGGGATGAAGGAGTTGGTTTCTCGGGAGAAGGCAATCAACTTAATCAAGCACCTCAAGCGGTTATTGCACCACAACAAGAACATAATATCATCGGCGCAGCCCAACGGATTGAAAGTAAAAGTGCAAGCCATTGGCAACAACCAGAACTACAGCCTGCACAGCCGCAAGTCGGCCAAGATTCAATCGACACATCCTTCCTTGATGACTTGTTGTGAGAACCGATGAGCAATCCTCGAGATGAGGTTTTCACCACCATAAGGGTGCTTGAGGGTAGAGCCTGTATGCTCGACCTTCACCTTGCTCGATTGCGAGAGCACGCCAAGATTATCGGCCTTGAAATTCCAGAATTAGACATTCCACTTGACAAAGATGGGTTGCTTAGAATCACAATTGGCAAAACCGTGGAGTATATGTTGCGCGAAGCACCACAATTACATCGTGATTTACGAGCTATTTCCTGTCCAGCACCTCGCTGGGACGATAACCTAACAGGAACCAAGCACGGCGATTGGTTACCATACTCGCAAGCGCGCAACCTTGCAGAAGAAGCAGGTGCTGATATCGCCCTCTTGATTCACCAATTCCATATCGTCGATGGCGACCGGGCTATGCCTATCGTTCTCGATGAAGATGGAGGGGCGTGGGTCTCTCCCCCGGAATTAGGCGGGGTTACTTCCATCACCTTCCAAACAGTTCGGTCAGCGATCATCGCCGCTGGTATTCCGATACGTCAAGGACGTCTCAACGAGAGAATCGTGGCCCGTTGCCACGAGATGGTGATGTTAGGGACTGGAGTGGGGGTGGCTCGCTTGCTCAGTATCGATGGGGAGAGAGTGGGCAATAACTCGACTTTATTGTCTGATATTTGCCGACGAGCATTGACAGAGGCGATGTCAACATGAGCCTAATCGAGAAAATGCAACAACAACGCGGTGATAGGTTACTCTTTCTAAGTGGAGGACCAAAAACCCATCTTGCTAAACACTCGATGCTTGCTAACTCTTTTTCACATCGGTTGGTTATTATTCAACCCCCAATACAATCGCAAAAACCCCACTCCCCCCTCAAGGGTGAATGTATTATTGATAATATCAGTGAACCATTGAATGCTGTATTACAGATATTGGAAGATGATAATTGGGTTGACTTTTCCCATATCAGGGCCAAGAATCTCGCTGAACTTTTCCGTAGTCTGAAGAAATTCACCCCTTTAGGTCTGCGTTGGGCAGGAGCATTATCCTATGATTTACTCCAATGGACCCAGCCTATTCGTTTGCAAAACCCCCCGAAGGATGGTAGCATTATTGGCTTGATGTGGCTGGTTGCCTCTTGGCGAGAAGACGATGAACCTTCCACCCCTGAGGTCACAGAGGCCGTATTTGTTAGCGGTGAAAAATCCTCACATGATGATCTACAGCACGAACAAGAGATAGAGAGAATTCGCTCAGCGATTAAATCCGGAGAATTATATCAATTGAATTTTGGCAGAAAGTGGAATGCAGAACTCCTCGAACACCCATCAGCAATCTTCAAACGCCTTGCTGCGACTAATCCTGCGCCATTTTCAGCATATATCGAAGCCAGAGATTTAGGTATTGCTCTGGTTTCTTCAAGCCCAGAGATTTTGTTGAAAGTCGAGGATGGAGAGGTGATGACCGCACCGATAAAAGGCACGCGCCCCCGTGGAAGTGATTTCGATCAGGAGGAGATGTTGCGCAAGGATTTGCTCTTTGACCAAAAAGAACGAGCTGAGCATCGAATGTTGGTCGACCTCGAACGAAACGAATTGAGTATGGTCTGCCAAGTGGGATCGGTCAAACAAAGTCGATTTGATGTCGAAGCCTATGCTAATGTTCAACACCTTGTCAGTCAAATAAGTGGCACTCTATCAGAGGATAAAGATGGATTGGATGCATTACAAGCCGTATTCCCAGGCGGTAGTATAACCGGTTGCCCAAAGACCGTTGTCTGTGCGGCTATCGATGAAATAGAGGCCGAGTCAAGGTCATTCTGGACCGGTTCCGCTGGTTGGATAGATGTTCATTCGGGCGACTGTACATGGAATATCCTCATTCGAACCCTTGAAGCGCATTGTGAAAACGGTAGTTGGCATGGTATGGTAATGGCCGGAGGCGGTATCACTATCGAAAGCGAGCCCAAAGCCGAGGTTGCCGAAGCCATTTGGAAGGCTGCTGCATTGCGTCGAGCCTGTGGTTGGTTGGAACGAGGAGGCGTGAAAATCCCCTCTGGAGAATTGATGATTCATCGACAAGAGATTGAGCACAAGACTCTCCCTCCAACAAATGTGGGTAAAATCACTCATTGGCCATGTGAAAATCCCGATGTGGTATTCATCGATAATCTCGACTCTTTTTCCTATAATATAATTCACCTGATAGCAAACCTCGGCCGCGATGTCGTTGTCGTCGACGGGAGATGTAGCCCTTCGCATTTCGCTGATGAAATCATGGAAGCACATCATATCGTTATTGGCCCAGGTCCTGGCCGTCCTGAGATCAGCCCTCTTAGCATGGAGATTGCCAAACGAGCACTATCTGGTAGCCATCGGGTTTTGGGTATTTGTTTGGGCCATCAAGCACTTGGTCTCGCAGATGGAATGGAACTGATTGAATGCCCCTTGGGTCCGGTTCATGGGGTTCCAGAAACCATCAAATTCGATTGTTCCGGACTTTTTTCTAGCCAAGGTGAACGGGTGATGACTCGTTATAATAGTTTGATATTGTCAGGTGAACCCATCCGGTTTGAGGTAAATATTACCGATGCAACCGGGAGTCTGATTATGGGCTTGACCGATGGGAAAAACGTCCATGGTTTACAATTCCATCCTGAGTCCATCTGCTCGGTTGATGGCTGTGAACTCATAGCTGATTTCTTGCGAACCTAACGGATTATTGAAGAGTGAGAGGCGGATAGCCTAACCCATGCCGACCTGTAGATTCTGTAGCAGCGTCTATCCACGCAACCAGTTCATCCACGGCAATGGACCCAAGACACAGGTTTGTGTGCGTTGCGGTCTCGATAAAGGCATGGTTAGTGAAGAGGAAGCCCCCTCTTTTTACAGTGCTGAATTATCTAACTCCAGATTCAGCATTATCGCACGCTATTGGTCGCCAGCGCTTTGGTTGGTAGCGGTATGGGGTGCTTGGGGTGCGCTATTATTTCCGGTCAAACCATGGGGACTTTACACCTTTGCTCTACTTGCCTTAGCGACGATTGCTCTACCGGTTTATATGTTCTTAACCCGCGTAAAATATCTTGCGAATATCGCTCGCTTGACCCCTGCGTATCAAACCCCTCCTGGGCATTGATCAGCGTGAATGTATTTTGACAACCGCGTTGTTTTCCAATTCGTGTTCGGCACCGATTGTGCGTTTACCACGGCCGTCAATTCCTTTGATGAATCCATCACCGAGGTCGCTATGGACTTGATAGGCTAATTGCTTGGCACTGATTCCTGTTTTTACTATCAGTGCATCTGGTAATATTCTACCGTCACCATCAACCCACTGCCCTTCATCCTGCACCGGATAAACCACTATCATCTGCAGTGACACAAAGACGATTTGTTCCAATAGATGACAAATGCCTGTACCTTGGGAACTCGCCAATCTTTGGTGCATCGATTGTAAGGCTTTTTTCTGTGCTTCGTTTAATGAGTTCTCTGCACTGATAGAAAAATCACATTCCCCGGACTCATAGGCGATTAATCCCGAGGCATCGGCTCTGCGCAAAGCCAATTCCATATCGGCCATCGTTGGAATAACAAGTGCTGTGCTCTCGATATTTTTCCATGGCTCATCGATTGCCAGATCGGCCTTATTAGCAGCGATATTGATTGGGAATATATGTGGCCGTAAACGCTTTGCAATTTCAGCGATCATCGCTTCATCCCATTGCCATGGATTGG
>CAUYXQ010000032.1:0-10010 GCA_963577015.1 Candidatus Thalassarchaeaceae archaeon | reverse complement strand
TCTGAAGGTGATGATTGGTACGAATTAGAATGCGAGACCCTGGATAATAAGGGGATGACAATCGGTGAACAAGATCGTTCGTGGATAAAAATAGAAGGCAATAATCTATGGATCGCAGCAACTTTCAAATTTGAGATGGTAGAAGTTGATACATTTGATTCCACGACTGAAATATTGGTGATCACACTTACGATATTACCGCTGATTGGCATTGTTACCGGTGGCATAATTCTTTGGCGTATCAGCGAACGGGAAAAATCACAAGAATAACAGGTAATAGGCTATACCGAAGATAGCCACATCGGCGAAAGCATGAGTGAGCCAAGGGATCCAGATGCTGCGATACCTGAGATAAAGCCATGAGAATATCGCTCCGCCAATCCAAACCCCTGTGCTAGCGAGAAGATTGCCTAATGGTGAGATGAAAAAGGACATCGCAACTGTGTGATGTATTGTAAAAATACTCGCAGATAGTGCTACTGGAGCCCAAACACCCCCCGTAAATAACGATTCAGCCTTCTCGGTTATGAACCATCTAAACACATATTCCTCAATCACTGAATTAACGAATATCCAAAATAACATCGCCAAGATAAACGTACTTTTCTCAGTCAAACCATTAGGCTCTAATAGCGCTCGAAGGTCACCTTTTGAAATCAGCAAATCGCCGAGAAGAATAAATGTGCTCACGATAATAACAAAAATTCCCACACCCAATCCTGTAGCCATTCCCCATCCGCCATTATTTGGAAGCGAAAGTGATAGTGGCTTTCCATCTATCTTCGTACGCCACCATGCGGGTAAAGCCAATAACCAAAACTTGGTCAAAATAAAAACAATGACTGCAATCAATCCTGGCTCAATACCAAAACCAGTTATCACCGAAATGGTTGGAGCGATGCCGACAAGGACCAACGCCAAGAGGATTTTACGTTCCATGGAATTGCAAGTATGCTATCGAACTTTGGTTCAGGGCACTCAATCATCGGCTGCTATCTCATCCTTTAGCGACGCTAAGGCCGATGAAGGGGCCGGTGGTGGCGGGAGAGGCAATGGTAGTTCCCCAGGTAATGGAGGTAGTGGCATTCCCCCGGGGATTGGAGGTAGGTCAAGGGTTAGCGGTGCGTCCTCTGAAATAGGGTCGGACAAGGTGATGAAACCTTCCGTTAGTGAGGTTCTGATTTTGAGAATACGTGAATCGTTAACACGAACAAAGGTCGCACCATAAATCCCCCCAGACTCGACATTCTCAGGCTCTGAGAGAACTTCTTGTCCGTGTCCTTTCTTGGCTAATAGAGCTTGTAAATCCTCACCAGCAGCGTGATCTTCCCACATTCTAGCGGTAGAGGCGCGAATTTCAGCCATTCTTCCCCGCCGACGGATTTCGATCCTCTCGCGGATTTTCGTATCGCGTTCATTCTTCTCGCGTAATCGACTCTCTATCTCGGCATCCTCGATGGATTCAGGAGATACCTCGACGGCAAAGGTCTCTGCGACATGTAGGCTTTCGACGGTTACTTCGACCTCGGGAAGATCGTCGTCATCCACGTCATCTTCATTGGAATCCTGTTCCTGGTTTGAGCGAATCTTTGATAATTTACGCTCGCGAAGTGACATGCCATCCTCATTCGATCCCTCATCTTCCGGTTCATCTTCGACCACTTCGGTTTCTGCTTTTACTTTAGTTACAGCCTTTACCTGAGTTCTTACTGCAGGGGCCGCTTTCTCAGCGAGAAGTACCCATGCAATAGCGAATATCGTCATTACTCCAACCAAAGCCCAACGATCATTATCGTCGAAGCGGTCCTGTTGGGTGAGATAGATTACGAGGGCACTAACAAATAGTATGCCTGCAACCATACGAGAGAATCTCATGCTGACCAATCTCCTCCAGTTGATTATTACTTAAGGTTCTCACGCCGTTCATTCATCATAGCCATCAATGACGACAACGCTCGTGCTCTGTGACTGAACCGATTTTTTTGTGCTGAATCAATGGCACCAAAAGGAAGACCATGAGTAGAAATCTCACCTACTTCTCCGGGCTCTAATGCTTCACCTAAAGCATCTAAATCACTTGGAATGAAAATTGGATCGAATCCAAAACCTTCACCTTCGCTGGATTGATGGGCAATCCTTCCCGGGCAAATACCTCTTCCAATCAATGTCTCACCAGCGATATGTAAAACCGCTACCGCTTGAAATTCCGCTTTGCGTAAATGTGAATCTTGAACCGGGTCTTCACTTTGCAGATGCCCCATGAGACGAATAATCCCCTCACAGCCGATAGTTTGCAGTGTATAGGAACTAAAAACTCCGGGAAAGCCGTTTAACGAATCGACAAATAATCCGGCATCCTCGACCAAAAGAAGGTGCTTTTTATCGGGTAAATAATTCAAGGCTTGGGCCATTTTTGCTTTGGCAACCTCCTCGATATCATCGCTTTGAGGCTCGATTATTTGGGCCTTTAATTGCTTGACCTCGATGTCGAACTCAGAAAATAATGTCGAAGCTTCGCGCAACTTGCCTTGGTTGCCGGTCAAGAACCACAGTATCATTACCGAGCCATACAGATGTCGTGTATAGTTACTACTCTAACATCATGTTCAATAGATGGCTACACAAGGGCGCTCTATGAATCCCTTTATCGCAGTTGGAACAGGTGGAGCGATTGGTGCAATTCTTCGTTATAGCCTAAGTGAGTGGCTGAATAGTGAAGCCCACCCCTATGGCACATTACTAGTCAATTTACTCGGCTCGCTTCTACTTGGGATAATGATGGCGCTTCTTGCCGAACAAATAATCTCTAAGGAAATCGCTTTATTGCTCGGCACCGGGGTTCTTGGTGCTTTCACCACGATGTCAACATTCTCGTTTGAAACCGTAAAAATGTGGGAGACTTCTTCCTCTTTAGCGATTGGCTACGTAGCCATCACCATGATTATTTGTCCCATTCTTGCCTTTGTTGGCTGGAAAGCCGGCGAGTTCATCGCGTGATAGCTAGCATTCGATTTAGAGCGAGAAGACTACCGGCTTGAATGTCATCAGCGACAATGATTCGATTTGGTTCTTCACCAGCAATAATTCTTTCGAGAACATCGAGTAAGTATACTGGGTGAATCATGTACATAGTCGAGCAAGGGCAGACATTATCATCAAGGCATTCGATTTCCATATTGGAATGCTCATTATTCAATCGCGCAACCATATTTATCTCTGTGCCGATTGCTATTTGCGAGCCAGATGGTTGTTCGGCGACGTAATTACGGATAAATTCGGTCGAGCCATTGGCATCTGCAGCGGCAACCACTTCTTGAGGGCATTCGGGGTGAACTACAACCAAACCTTGAGGATTTCTTTGACGAAATTCCTCGATTTGTGCGACGGTGAAACGCTTGTGAACCGAACAATAACCATGCCAGAGAATAATTTGTGTATCAGATGCCACCTGATTATCTTCACCCGGTGTCCAAATGGCCATTTTCTCTAATGGAATCCCCATCTTCAAACCGGTATTTCGACCTAGGTGCTGATCTGGAAAGAAAAGTACAGCACCATTTTCTCCAGCCCTTTCAAAAGCCCATTCCAAGACTCCTTGAGCATTGGTAGAAGTGCAAACTACCCCCCCGTGACGACCTACGAATGCCTTGAGATCGGCTGAGGAATTCATGTAGGTCACTGGAACAAGAAAAGAGTCACCATTCTCTGCGACTGCATCGGCATCATCTCGAGAGATTGGGTCGGATAAATCACTCGATTCAAGAATCTCTTGCCAGGCTTGTTCTACGTCGGAAAGTACTGCCATATCAGCCATCGAACAACCCGCCCGCAAATTTGGTAAGATTATTATCTGGTCGTCATCGGTCAGTATATCTGCGCTTTCGGCCATGAAGTGAACTCCGCAGAAAACGATGTTCTTTGCCTTGGAAGCAGCGGCCATTTCCGAAAGAAGAAATGAATCACCAAGCAAATCTGCATGCATCACGATTTGATCTCTTTGATAGTGATGTCCGAGGATAAGAAGGTCCTCGCCGAGTTGGATTTTCAATTCGGATATTCTCTCTGCGATAGCCCGCTCGTCATCATCCATGGTAGTATTACCAAAGTCAATTGCGCACATCGGTAATGAGATGGTCAAGGTACCACTCCAACCAACCCAAGAGCGCCTCCTTTTTGAACCATACACTATAGCCGGACATTGATGAAGGCGTGGATTGGTGGTGAATTATTGCACGTCGGTGCCGAGGCACGGGTTACTGCAGGCGAATGGTATAGTCGGCCTGCGGTTCACAAACATCGTCGGCCAAGATTGTGGAGACATCGCGATCTCGACCGAAAATTGACCAAACGCCGTATGAGCAATGAAGCGAAATTGATGATTAAACTCCATCGAAGAGGGGTTCCCTTACCGGCGGTTTATGATGTCGATACCAAAGATGGAGTAATGATTATTGAGATGATTGAAGGTAAACCATTGATTGAAATTTTAGCCATAAAGCAGGACCATTCTAAATTATTGCAAGGTGTTGGCAGAGCGATTAGGAGATTACATAGAGAGGCGGTTACCCATGGCGACCTCTCGACCAACAATATCATTATCACACCAGAAGGTGAACCTATCTTAATCGACTTAGGATTAGCAAATCAAGAATATGAGATGGAGGGTTTTGGTATCGATTTACATGTGATGCACGAGATATTACGCGCTACTCACCCCGATGTCAAAAACGGAATGGATAATGTCATCGCCGGTTATAAGGCTTTAGATGATGAACTCGGCAAACCAGATTCAGCCTCTGGGGGTCAGGTTCCAGATGCTAAAACATGCGTGAAAAGATTGGAAGCCGTCAAACAAAGGGTTCGCTATCACGGTGGATAATCACTCTTCTTCTTGGGGATTAATCACTCTAGCTTCCATTTGTCGTTGGAAGATATTAATCAAGACTAATACGGTCGTCAATAGCACTCCAATTTGTAAGACTGTTGACGAATATGGTTTGAGACTTGCAACCCGTTGATGAATCTCGACGCTTATTTCACCATCATCATTCATTTGACTATAGACGATATGATTCTTCAATACCATTGGTCCCCATTGATCGTATTCGTCAGAGGTCAGAACTTCGCTTCTATTGGTCGATAAATCCAATAGATGTATCTCCTTATCAATATATTCAGTGCTTGGATTAACTGGATTCAGATGTTCTTTCGCAGCCCACACCAATAGGCCATGGCCAAGATGTGGGTCGAATGAAGGATATTTTGGATCGCCGATAACATAACTATCCCCCTTCGCTCTTTCGAGTAAAACAAGTCTTGACGTTGCACTGACATTTATGGTTGCTGCTAAGAAATCACGGGTCAATGATATATCGGTAATCGTAGCATTTTCAGAATCTACCGGCACACCCCATCCTGCGAGAATCGCATCTTCGCTCTCACTTGCACTGTGATTCAAAGTCTGAGTAATCATTCCTTCAGCACCGATTATGCCAAAGCTAATCCGCGCCGGATTACTCGCCAATACCATCGCTAATTCATCGCCGCTATTCTCAAGAATCAATACTTCGTCATCAACTATTTCAGGGCCAACCACCTCATTGCCCTGTATGTCCATCAAGGTTAAATCTCCAGAGGAAAGAATAGCGATTATCACGCCCAACGAAGAATCTATTATCGATAGATAATCACTATTGTTGACTTTTATTTGTAAGATCGCCTGAGCCGGACTGTCCAATAAAATCACAAAAAGATCGGTCTCATTAGCCATTGCAAGATACCCTACACCAACATCATAACTGCTATTGGCATCCATCAGCGGTTGATGAACCTGAATCTCTGATTCGAGATTCGAGAGATCGTGTACAACTACTAAAGCACCTTCTGGTCTATCGTCTAGGGTGACGACCCAGCCATCTGCAGCAACGACATCAACCGGTACTTCAACTCCACCTGCTGGTAGTGCTTGATGAGTCAAATCCCAAGTTATCGTTGCTGCAATCAGCAATATCAACACAGCTATAACAGCTCCTGTCTCTCTTGAACCAGGTCTTTTGAAACCTCCAAAGTTCTCGCTTGCTTTACGCTTTAGAAACCGAGTCACCTGTCGAGGGTTGGTAAGAATAGCGGTCAATCGCGAATTTATCGTTCGTTCATCGAGATAGATCCACACACCTTGTGTCTTTTCAGAAACCCTTACCGCAATCGCACCGACCACCATTCCACCGATTATATCGCTGAACCAATGAATGCCGAGATAGATGATTGCAAAGGCGGTTAAGAGAATATAACCAACCAGTAAATAACGATAATTTCTCCAGCGGTTATCAATATCGAATCGTAATAAGCACAACCACACAGCAAATGGGAAAGCGATATGAAGCGAAGGCATGCCATTGGTAAATGGATCGATTCTAGCAAACCAGTCATTGATTTCGGGGGTTAAATTATAGGCGAGGGTTTGCATTTCTGGTATATGATCTCCCGTGACTCTGACATTGAAAAAGAGATAGAAAGGGACGGCGATTGCGTAAACCCAAAAAATCGAGAGGGTTATCCTATCGGACATCCAGCGATCGTTGAAATATGCAAAGTAGAAAATCGACACATAACAAATCACCATGAAACCGATTACGTAAAAGTGGGTAAGGAAACTTGTGAGAAGTGGATTGAGGAAGGCCTTTTGCACCCAGAGCACCATATCCCCTTCGATAGCGTAAATCCAAGGCGTCATATCGAGCCCGGTATTTGCCATAATTACCCGGTCGACTTGGTCGAGGAAATCCTTAGCGTTGTAAATAATCAATAATAGCGATATATGTATCCAATAACGGCGGATGAAATCGATGAAACCAGCAACGTAAATTCGAGTCCAAGGCGGTTTGACCAAAGGTAATAGCAGAACTCCAATGGCAAGGGCAGTTATCAGCCAAGTAAGATAAACACCTTCCATCGCATTCCCCCCCTAAGTCGATGGTGTGAAACCACCATTCATCTCATCTTCGCAAGTAAAAGTCCTTTGAATCGCATTCACCATGCTCCGTGAACAAAGTTTCTACCACCATCGGGGTCCTTTGACAGTGCTAGGTCCCACAACCTTTCAAAACGATAAATCCCACTATTGCAACCATCGCTCCATTCGAAATGCAAAGCGTAGCCACCGACTTTATCCACGTCGGGTTTTGCATTTCGCAAAGAGGAAATCTCAGCGTTTAACTCCGCCGCAAGTGCCTCGCTATCACGGCGAGGTGAACATTTTGCACAAGGGCACCAATATCTCAGGTCTACATATGCAACCTTGTTTTCTGTGCCATCAGACCAAGTCATTTTCAATTCGGTTTCAAAGCGTTCAAGACGCTTCAATTTTGCAAGTTCACTCATCAGCAGGTCCCCCGGTCATATTGCGTGCTACAAACCAATAAAGTAGAATGCCACTCAATACGGCTAATACCCCTTTCCAAGCACCAATTTCATCCGCTGGGGGAATGATGCTAGATTCCTGTAACCATGAAAGCACTGCAAACATTATTCCAAATGCCGAGATTATTAGCCAAAAGCTGAGTAAGTGAGCACGGGTTTCTACAGACAGATTGCCCATTGACACACCTCAGATAATCTCCAAGTCGTCGTCATTAGTAGCCGAGGCTAAAAACTCGTTTATTCCATCTACGACTCGAGAAAATGCGATTGCAGATTCACCTTCTGGGTCTGCGATGATACGGTGAACACCATCGTCACCACCGCGAACAACGCCTGGGTCAAATGGTAAGCGCCCAAGGAAATTAACCTTCATTTCAGCAGCGGTTTCCTCGCCACCTCCTTGTTTGAAAATATCAAGTGTGGCTGACCAAGAACCATCATCACCAACATCAACGTTGAGTTTTCGGCCTCCGGGTGCTTCGATAGTGATATTTTGACCGGCTTGAGCCGAACCACGAATCGTATAACCACTCATATTCTCGACTACACCGATTACCGGCACCTTGAGCGATGATGCAAATCCAATCGATTTGCGACTATCTAGTAATGCCACATCCTGCGGCGTGGTGACGATGACCATACCATCGATATCGGGCAAACTCTGAGCCACGGTTAGTGGCTCATCGCTGGTGCCAGGTGGGAAATCAATTATCAGATAGTCGAGTTGTCCCCATTCGACATCGCCGAGAAATTGCTGAATTGCTCCGAGTTTGATTGGTCCGCGCCAGACCACGGGAGTATCATCGTCCTCGAGTAAAAAAGCCATTGAGATGACCTTGACCCCATGTTGACTTTCTGCAGGGAAAATCCTGCCACCTTCAACATGTAATCTATGACCATCCAAACCCATCATCTTGGGAACATTCGGGCCAGTGATATCAATATCTAGCAATCCAACCTTGGCACCACCTTTTGCCAATGATAAAGCCAAACCTGTGGATACGGTGGTTTTTCCAACCCCGCCTTTTCCTGAAAGAACCATGATCTTATGTTTGATCAATTTGCCCATTTCCTCCATTTGCATCTTACGCTTCATCTGTGAATAAGCCTGCTCCATCTGCTGTTTTTGGCCGCTAGATGCTGCTGCAGACTCTTCATCGGGCTTATTGATACGAACTGGGGAATCTGCCATCGAGACCATCGTGCATAATGTAGTTAATCAAACCTCTTTCAGTCAATAATTGAATGATTATCGCTACAATAACCCAAATTAGAATCAAGGATGAGTACTCCATTCCAGCATAAGCCCACCCAAGTCCAGCCGAAAGCGGTACACAAGCGTATCTTCCCACTACTATTCCATTGGCTTCTTTGAATAAATTGCATAACAAATGTATGCTCAATCCGACAACCATAGTCATCAGTGTGACTATTGTTGCAATAACCCTGAACAATATGTCCAATTCCCTTGCAGCAGCAATAATATGACCAACAAATAGAGTGCAATAAATGACTGCATAGAGCAGGACTCCCTTCCACATTATTCTTTGCTATAGGTCATCATTGATGAGGTACGCCGATTATCAGGAGGTTAGAGTGATTCTAATACGACTTATCGGTTTCATTCCATCATCACGGGGCACCTCTCCGGTGCCGATCTCAACATCGAGCAACTCAATGCTCTCGGGCAAGGTCGACCGCACGGCTAATCGTCGCACCTCTTGCGATGATAATCACAGACTTTTCATCTTCCTCAAAAGCGATTGCGACCGCCTTGATATAGACATGCAGCGGCTTCTTACCAATGTAGACTATCTTCTCAGTCATATCTTGCAATATTTGATACACATCTTGAAGGTGTCGCTGAATACATCGGCAGATAAAGCGACAAGGTTTCATACCTCTGACCGGTCGCCGGGTTGCCCTTGCGAAAGTAGTGTAGTGGTTATCACCGGGCGTTGCCAACGCCTGAACCCGAGTTCAAGTCTCGGCTTTCGCACCATAATCCAGTCGTTGCACAGTTATTACCAACATTTGTGATAAGATTTAGCTTATTTGCATGGTGATGTAGATAAAGCACAGATCGGGTTATTGGAAGATTAGTATACCAATCGCAATTTCTCCGAAGGGGAGTAATCCGTGCTTTTTCCACCTCTTTCGAGCCGATATTACTGGAATCGAGGGCGTCAGGAATCTCCAAAACCGCCACCGCGTTTTCCGCCGCGCACCATGAAGATTACCGCCCCTATCGCAACCAGTGCAAAAATTGCTAGCGAGGAAATCACAATTGACGATGATGCGGACGAACCATCGACCGGCCCTCCACTTTGTCCAAGCTCAACCACATTTACCGCTAGAGAATATTCACTTGAGGTGGCACCAAAGATATCTGTGGCCCTGAATAAGACCTCATGAGTACCATAATTGGTCCCCTTACGTACTGTAACAGTCTTCGACCAGACCCCCTCACCTTGGTATTGTAGATTAATCCAATTCGAGTCCTGACCGGGTTCGGCAAATGCACCTAGTTTTGCCTGAACCGAAGTTACTCCATCAACATCATTTGCGATAATGGAAATAATATAATTGGT
>CAUYXQ010000031.1:0-10071 GCA_963577015.1 Candidatus Thalassarchaeaceae archaeon | reverse complement strand
CAACTATCGAGGAATGGGTGATTGCAGCATTGGCAAAATTGTCGATTGATTCTTGCCGGGACCAGAGGATGCAAGGGGTTTGGGTCGATGGAAAAAAAGTCTGTTCAATCGGCCTCTCGTTTCGACGCTGGGTCTCGCGTCACGGCTTCACCATAAATCTCGATACGCCGGCCGGTAGAGTCGAGGGTATGGCTGGCTGTGGCTTGGAAAAGTCAACTACGACCTCGTTAGCAAGACTCGGTCAACAAATAAGCCCAGAGAACATGCGTCAGGCATTGCTTGAAACTATGCTTGAATACACAGGACGCGGAGCCCAAGGCGTTAACGAACCTTGAAAAACACTGCACTACCACAGCGACTTGTGTCAGAGACCGTGGTAATCATCTCAGGTGCCAGTGGCGCTGCTTATGGAGTTCGACTCGTTGAAATTCTCGGGAAGAAATGCCGCTTGATAGTAACAGATGCTGGTCGCTTGACCTTGGCTCATGAATGCTCTACCACTCCAGAGGAATTGGCTGAGAATAGTGGCGCTATTCTCGAGGATAACGACGATATCGCCGCTCAAAGCGCATCGGGTTCAGCCGATATCGGCGCGGTGATCATCTGCCCTGCCAGTGGCACCACCATCGGCAAACTCGCCGCTGGCATCTCCGATAACTTGGCTACCCGAAGTGCAATCGTCGCGATGAAGGAAAGAAGAAAACTGATCATCGTACCACGTGAAGCACCATATGCTACCGTGCATTTAGAAAATATGACCAAACTATCCAGTTGGGATACCATCATCATCCCAGCTTCACCAGGATTCTACACTTTACCAAAGACCATCGACGACTTAATCGATTTCATCGTCGCGAGGATTCTCGACCATCTAGGTGAGGAAAACCAACTCTCGCCTCGTTGGCAGGGCGATGAATTGTCCAAAACATGATACCTCGTCATTGATGAATGATGAGCATTAGGCCGCACCATGTCTGATGACGGAGATGAACTGATTGAGGCAACTCTCATCAGTGCTGTATCCTTTAAGGAAAGGCTGCAACAAGTCCCACCATACATGATTGCGCTGGCATTGACCTTACTGATATCTTCAGTTGGATTAGTCGCTTGGAGCCTAGATGCATTCGCTGGTGAAATCGAATATAAACCGATAGATTTCGATAAGGAATCCGCACGTACCTTCGCCCAAAATCTAGTCGACCTCGGGCATCCCGAATGGGGAGGCCGCATGAGTGGAAGCGAAGAGGAATTGATGACAAGTGAGTCTATTCTCGACAATTTCACCAAGATGGGTTATTCACCTAGCCTAGAAATATTTGACGTACCGATGTTCAATATCGCCAGTTCACCTACGCTCTCCTATTGCATACCTGGTTCTTTCATCAATGTCGCTCCGTGTAGTGGCGCCGATTTAGGTGCCCAATACCGTGATTTTGAGCATCGTATAGATTATGTGATCCAAGGGTATTCCGGCTCGATTGAGAGAATGTATAACCAGAACACTCCAATGGTCGATCTTGGTCGAGCAACCGATGAAAACATCGATTGGGCTAGTGCTGACGGGGCGATCATCGTGATTAGAGCCGGCCGGGATTCAGCAAATAATTCGATAGTTTGGGAAAACGGTCCTGCAAACGGCGCATTGGGTGCGATTCAGATCAACGACGATAGCAATTGTGACAAATTGATTATCGGTGAATGCGTTCCCATCTTCAAGGCAGGGGACTATTCGCGCATAATCAACGCCAATCAAGGTTCGGTTCCAACCGACTTCCCTTTGATTACCATGTCGAAAAGCACCGGTGAAGAATTACTAGGAGCCTTTGCCGATGATAATGCAAGAATCTCTTGGGACATGGAAGTCGACAATGATGGCACACTTCCGGTCAGAGTACCATGTGGCACTCATTATGGCAAGACAGAGGAGTTATTGATAGTCGGTGCTCATCACGATACGGTTTACAATGGCCCCGGTGCAGTCGATGACACCAGTGGTTCAGCCAGTGTATTGGAGATGGCGAGGCAATTTTCGATGCTTATCAACCAGAGTGGGCAAGCTGACCGCACCATCAAATTCTGCACTTGGGGTGGGGAGGAGGAAGGGCTGTGGGGAAGTACTGCTTGGGTCGCTTCCCACGTCGGTGAACTCTCGGCTAATCTACGCCTATATGTCAATCTGGACATGAATCACGCCGACAAGGAATTCCGCGATAATGGCCGCCTAACCCTCTTCATGAATTATGCCGAAGATTATGAACATGTGCAGGCTATTGCCGAGCAATACTCACGTCAACAGCCAGACATTTGGAATCGGTATACCGTTATCGTCAAAAAAGTCGCCCATGAAGACATGGGGAGTTCTAGTGACCACGCCGGTTTCGTTTACGACCTCAACGATGGTGTGCCAGGACATGCAGCCGTCTGCTATGGTAGTGGTAGTTGGGAATACCACACCTATCTCGACGATATGACTCGTTTCAACGAGGAAAGCCTTGGACTCTCTGTCGTCATCTATGGAACCTACATCCGCTACCTCGCATGGGATGAGATGTGAGACAGGTTCAAGAAAGATAGTGCTAGCCAAGTGTCATGACTGCAAGCGCACATGCGAGCCACATACTGGTGAAATCCAAGTCTGAGGCAATGAATATAGCAGAAAATGTGGCCAAGTTGAAGGATTTTCAAAAATACGCCCGCAAGAAATCACTTTGCCCTTCAGCGCAAAAAGGTGGCGATCTCGGCTCGTTTGGCAAAGGCCAGATGGTAAGAGAATTCGAAAGTACGGTCTGGTCGACTCCGCTCAATACCATTTCTTTGCCAGTTAAGACCCAATTCGGCTATCATCTGATTTGGGTTCACCAAAGAGAAGAGTGATCTTATGACTACTCGCGTGTGTCTTGAATCCTATTCGGTGATGGCAAAGCACGGGGCTTTTGACCATGAACATGAGAATGAGCAGCCGTTCATCTTCTCCATATGGGCAACCTTGGTTGCAGATGTCGAACATGATGATTTGACCAAGACCCTTGATTATGGCGATTTGCAACGTGCGGTTATCGACAATGTCGTAGAGGCGGAACCAGTGCGCTTGATGGAGACGCTAGCAGCAGATATAATCAAGGAAATCTCAAAGAATCCCCTCGTAGAGATGATTGAGATTCGTATAGAAAAACCAAATGCCCCGCTACCTTACCATGGCGGTCTACCATTGGTAGAGCGCATTTGGACGCGATAATGAAATGCTGCTGTCAGCCTCGTATGACCGTGCCAGCACCTGACCGTGTATTCGTGCCCTCGGTTATCGATAGTGAAAGCGGGACCATCGGCCTCGGCATTTTCAGCAGTGAAAAAACCGCGTGGAATGTCCTTAGGGCCTTCATAAAAAAGAGCCACGTAATGCATCTGACCGAGGCAAGCGTAGTGGTTTGGGATGTAGATATAGTTGGTGAGAATGCCATGAATGTCCTCTCTCAAAGCCATTGTCGCCAATGCCCGGTCTGTAAACGTCAAACCTTCTGGATGGACTTGGACGCCTTCAGTGGACTCTGTTATGGCGATGCCTGTGAGGCTTGGCTCGAGGAATCGAGTGCTGGTGATGAATTGATAAATTGTGGGTGGCCGCCAACCAGATTCATGAAGCAAACCAAAAGCATCGAAGATGCCTTGAAAGAATTAGCAGCCATCGGTGCTGAAATCGAAGCGGCAGGTAATACTCCAAAAGAGACTGAACGCGACCTGCTCTACGGTGCGACGTTCGAGAAAGCCGATCTCTGATTACATCGAGGTCAATGGCACGATACCGATGCCGACCATGCCATCGTGAAGCAATCTACGAGCCCTCTCACAGATTGCAAAATTGAATTCATCGACTACGCCATCGACTATCACCGGATTATCACGATAAAAGGCATTGAATGTAGAGGCCAATTCAAGCAGATGATTAGCATAGAGATGAGGCTTTGATTCGTCGAGGGAACGAACTAATCTTTCTGCGTCTAATTCTATGGTTCGTAGCAATTCCTTAGTTGACTCATTCATCGGCACAGGGATGGTGCAATCGGCACTTCCACGTCCTACTTTTCGTGATATAGAACAGGCTCTTGTATGGCTATACATGATGAATGGTGCCGAGTTTCCCTCAAAGGATAACGCCTCATTCCAAGCAAAGGTAAAACCCTTTTCTGGGCTAACTCTGATGATGTTAAAACGAACCGCTGAAACTCCGACTGCCTCGGCTATCTCCTCGATAGAATCAGCGTCTAGATCGGGGCGTAAGTCTCTGACCACAGCAGCTGCTTGCTCTTTGGCCTCGTCGAGCAAATCATCCATGTAAACGACATTGCCCTTACGGGTACTCATCTTGCCCTCCGGTAATTTGATGAAAGCATAGAAAATGACCTTAGGTGCTCTTTCTCCCAATTCCTCAAGCGCCATTCCAACCTGTTTTGATTGTAAGCGATGGTCCTCTCCAAGCACGTTAAGCAAATCAAAGCCCTGCTGCCATTTCCACATGTGATAAGCGATATCGCGGGTCGCATAGAGACTTGAGCCATCGCCGCGCCGGAAGAAGAACTCGGTTTTTCCTTTCAGACCGCGTGCTCCAAGATCGAGGAAGTGAGCGCCATTATCGGCCATTCCATGGATTTCTAAGGACTCAAGACGCTCCATGACCTTGGCGACACTACCATCGATTACAAAGCCGCTTTCACGGGTGAATGAATCGAATTCTATACCTATTCGCGATAAGGTTTCCAGCATCCCATTCAAGACCGGTTGGTATGCTTTCTCAAATGCTACAAGTACAGAATCATCGCCATCCTCACTATCGTGAACCATCTTTGCAATCTCCTGGTCGATTTCTGGGCGCTGCTCACGCAAGGCCTGTGCTGCTTGATACCAACGCACCCGTGCATGGTCTGCTTTTTGCGCCCACCTTGGGTTGAGTTCATCCTTATCCTCAAGTACATCATTGACCTCATCTGAACTCAAATTGGCCAATGCCCACGCAAGAATCGCTACTTGCTTACCCATGTCATCGACATAATATTCCGCCTTGACCTCATCACCGTTTAAACGATAAAGACGGACCATAGTGTCGCCAAGAATTGCATTGCGTGCCCTTCCGACGTGAAATGGCCCATTTGGATTTGCTGAAGTATGCTCGATTAGGATTTTTTCTGCGCCGAGTTTGTCCTTACCGACAATCGCTCGCTCAGCTAACCATTCGCCATTCGCTTTGAAATTGAGATAGCCATTGGTCGCACTCACATCGTGTTTACTGCCAAGTATCTTAACCAAATCATCAGCCATATCGATTGGTGAGCGTGATAATTGCTTTGCCAAAGGAAAACAAGGAAGGGTGAGATCACCCTGGCTGCGCTCTCGGCTCTGGGATAACAATCTACGCCAAAGGTCGCCACTAACATCTAAATCAGTAAGTGCTGACTCAATATCTTTCTCAATGATTTGACGGAAACTTTTCATTTCAAAACCTCACATCATCGGATAGCGAAGAATAGCGGCCATTCCGCCGAAACCAGCCATCAACTGAACTCCTTCCTCGGTATCGGTAGAGATGAATATCACCTCTGATCTCGATTTTATGGCTATTTCACTCAACTGATCTATCAAGGAACCACTCGCATTTTCTATCACCGTTTCACCAGGGGCATCACATTTGGGACAATTGGGCAAGGGGTCCAATTTACCGATGCTCACTTGCCATTCGTGGCTGCAGGAAGGACATTCTAAATCGCAGATATTTTTGCGTAGACTTTCAGATATCAGAAGTTTTGCCACCGCTCCTTTTTCCAAGGCTTGGCGAATCATCATTTCACCATAGGTCGCCTTAGGTGCCGATTTGATTAATTCCTCAAGAAATTCGGTCACTATTTGGCGTTCCTTATCCAATTCTATTTCGCCCATCATCGGCCCGGCATTGCCGACTAATTCACGCACACCACTTTCATTTGAATAGCCAACATCGAAGGTAGTCTTGGCGATACGCTTGACAATCTCGTGATGGAAATAGTCGTTTTTGACTACGAAATCCTTGGTTGCACCAGGCCCACCGACGATGATGGCCTGAATATTCTCAAGGTTTGGCAGCCAATATGCACAAGCGTGCTCGGTTGCGCGCTTGAAAAACTTGTGCGCAGCCTCTTCGATTAAACGTTCGAATCGCTGCGCTGATTGACCACCTTGACGGTGCTTGCCCATTATATTGGAAACCAGATGCTCTTGGACGTGGATTCTCTTACCAGATGCGATACCAAATGCTGCTTCAGAACGGTCGATGACAAATAGACCATATGAGCGGTTATCGACCAACATGTCCTCTAATTGTGTCAACTCGAACTTGGAATCACAGCGGTAGCGAAAGGATATGAAAGTCTCTGGTGGGTCGGAGACGACAACATTGACCATCCGGCTCTTATTATTGCCAACTATGACCGAACCCACGAATAAGGCAATACCGTTTTGACCGGCGTTATTGACTTTGGACAATGAGGAAAGCGCTGATTCAATCGCGCCCTGTACATTCTTCCGGGTACCCTTGGATTTGATATTTGCAGCCTGACCATGCTCGTTTTGCAATAGAGACCTCGCATCGCTGACCTTACGGTCAGGCGGGATGATGATTGTTACCAATTCCGTGCCAAATCCCTTCATCTCACGAAGGTCCTCAAGTGCGATTTTAAGACGCAGACGCTTTGCTGCCATCTCGCTATCATCGCCCATCGCTGACTCCTCAGTCATAGGGGGTCAAGGGGGGCTCTTCAAGCCTTCCAAGTGGTAAGCATGATGAGGGGGGGGCGCACCACCTTGCCTGATGACAGCCCACATCATCGCCCTTGGCGGGTCCTTGCTAAGGCCCGAGGAGAAGGAAGAGAGAGCCTCATGGTTAGGGCAATTTCGCCAGATGATGGTTCACTTTGAGGGAAATGGCCGCCGTATCGCTCTGGTCGTCGGCGGTGGTTTACCTGCTAGAGAGGGTATCGAATTAGCCCGCAACGCTACTTCTAATGCCGACCTACTAGACACGGTCGGCATCGCTGCAACCCGTCTCAACGCCACGATTTTACAGCAAATACTACTCGACATCGGCTGCGATGTCGCCCCTGATATTCCAAGCACAACTCAGCAGGCTGCAAGCCTACTGGAGACATATCACATCGTAGTGATGGGTGGAACTATTCCCGGCCACACCACCGATGCGGTCGCTATTGCCTTAGCCAGAGATAGCGGTGCTAGCCACGTGGTCATCGCCACCAATGTCTCCCATGTATACTCCAAAGACCCAAGAGATAATCCCGAAGCCGAGGCTTTTACCACCATGAGTTTTGCCCAATTGGTCGACATCACAGGAATTGAAAGAGCTGAACCTGGGGTAAGAGCAGTAATCGATCCGATTGCTGTAGGATTGGCACAGTCGATGGCCATGCGCATTGCAGTTCTCGATGGCCGAGACCTCTCCCGATTGGAAGCGGCGATTGAAGGCAAGGAATTCGAGGGTACGATAATCTCCTAAGGAAGTGAAAGAATGGTCGATGCACAGAAGATAAAAGACAAGGTTATGAAGAAGTTAGCCCCAATGCATAGAGGAAGTGGTTCGGTGGCAGACCACCGCCATTGTCGCATCTGTAACACCGTGGTTCCCCTCAAGGCTGACCCTCGAATCTGCAAAGACGAAGAGTGTATTGCCAAGCAGGGTAAGGGCGAAAAGAATGAGCGCATGATGCGTATAATGATGTTCGTTTTCCTGGGCCTATTTGCACTGCCGCTGTTACTCAAGATATTTGACTATTGATCACTGCCGATGCCAGCCCTCTGGCAAACTCATAGGGTCGTCGATCATCTTGGACCGACAACGCCTAATCAATTCAAGCCGTAAAGCGTTGACTCCGACCTCATGGGTGACTGACATGGTCAACTCTCCGAGGTTATCTATGAGCATCTCCAACTGAGGCTCACCTTCGCCATCCCATTCTGCTTCCGATTGCAAAACCGCATCCCAATTAGCAGGACGTGGTTCCATTAAATCAGCTTTTGAGGTCACGGTGATGATTTCAACGTCGCCGAGCAAGCCCTCAACCTCTGACTTTAGATTCAACTGGTCATCGACCGATAATCCACATTGCTCACTGGGGTCGATGATGAATAAACAGATCGAACCGATATGCTTGATTGCGGCAATGGCTTGCATTTCAATATCGTTGCGCACTTCCATAGCGCGGTCGAGAAGTCCAGGGGTATCGACCATCTGATACTTCAAGCGCCTGTGCTCAAAATGACCCACGTGCAGTTGTTTGGTGGTAAAGGGATAATGATTGACCTCCATATTACCACTGGAGAGTGAGGAGATGAAAGCCGATTTTCCCACATTTGGTGCACCACACACGACGATTGTTGGGTGCAATTCATCGATGACAGGTAATTTACGCAAGGTTTGACGGCTATCGTTTAACCATTGCAAGGGTTTGTCGATACGGCGCATTATCGAACTGATTCGGCCATATGCTTCCCTACGAGCCTCGTGCATGACCTCGGTCCTACCACTTCGGGTGAGTTTACGTACATTCTGACGTGAGATATTTCGAATCTGCTTTGCCCCCCAGCCGAGTATCGATAATTGGTGACGATATTCATCACAACTAACACAGGCATCAACCATCGCCACGTCAAAAATCGACATTTGATCAAGGCTTGGCCAAGTACGCATGGTTTCATCAAGATATTCGGCCATTACATCGGCCGATGTTTGCACCATTCTCGACAATTGCTTTCGCACTCTAAATATCTTGACCGGATCAGCGACCCGGTCCGCAGCCTTGCGTCCACGACTGAATGCCTTGTCGAGAATCTCGTCCATGGTGAGCACGGTCGGCAACTTACGCCAGTTGACATTCATGTGGGCACCAAGCCGTCCTCGCACGTCCCTCTCTTCAATGAATAGGGCGCGAAGGCTTAGGGATGAGAAGCCCCGAACATAGTCTATGGGACGGCGAAAAGCAAGGGTCAAACTGCCCGATTGGGCCAATAAATTGTGGCAGGAATTGGGGTCCCCAGATTTGGATGGTCTCGATTCTATTCATACCGGTGACCTATTGAAAAGAAGACACGGTCTGCGCCGGGATGACTTGATTGAAGTCATGCTCGATGCAAGGGCTTTGCCCAAGGGTGAAGATTCTTGGCTACGCGGCCGTCTTCTTTCCAGTGGCAAGACCACAATCGAGATTCTTGGTTGTGATGGACGTCACCATTTTCTCGCTAGAGATGTTATCGTGCAGGTTATTTTAGCAGCCCATACCAGGCCTGCTTATATCGACGATGATGAGTTATTGTCATTTGAACGGGCCGATCAAAAAAGGCGTAATAATCTTCACGAAAAAGCTGAGAAGGAATCATCTGGCACTGAGGATTCCCATCTTTGGGGTTGAGTGGTATGGGTTTGGCCAAAAGGAGTTGCATACCCTGTAAAGGGGGCACTCCACCCTTGACTCTTGAACAAGCGGTCGAATTCCTTGGTGAGATACCGAATTGGGAGTTGGTCGGCGCTGCAAGACTTGAACGCCATCTCTCCTTTACCGACTTTGCCCAGGCCTTGGCATTTGTCAATGCCGCCGGCAAGATTTGCGAACTGGAAAATCACCATGCTAACTTCGAATTGGGATGGGGGCAGGTAGGCATTCAAATTTGGACCCACAAAATCAATGGTCTAACTGAATCCGATTTTATCCTCGCAGCAAAAATAGACGAGGTATGCTGATGGCTCTCGATGCAAAGGGGCGCAGTGAAACAGGATATCGCATGCACGTTTTCGTCTGTGGCCATGAGCGCCCAGAGGGTTCGGCCCGCGGGTGCTGTAGGGAGAAAGGCAGTCTTGATTTGATGCGTGAATTGAAAATGATGGCAAAAGATGCCGGGGTTGACGATGTGCGAGTGCAAAAATCCGGCTGTCTGGATTTTTGTGAAAACGGCCCTAGTTGTGTGATCTATCCTCAAGGGGAATGGTATAGACTTTCTGAGCAAGCCTTGCCTTCATTCCTCGACTATCTCAAAGGTGGTAAT